>JAFEBT010000002.1 GCA_018242545.1 Pseudomonadota bacterium | reverse complement strand
TTTCAAAAATATCAAGATGTTTTTCTATCTATCTTTTAGTGAACGCTCTCAGAAAAATAATAAATGAAAAACTCACTTTGTTAAAGCTAAAGGTTAAAGAGCCTCAAGGGCCTCTTGAAGCTGTTGCATATCTTCTGGAAATGGGCTCTCAAAAGAGAGAAGATCTTGTGTAAGGGGATGAAAAAATTGAAGAGAATAAGCGTGCAATGCTTGCCGTCCATGTTTCCAATGAAGTCTTTCTAAGAGATGTCCAAGAGGGCTATTTTTGGGCGTATGACCATACGTTTCATCTCCTAAAATAGGATGATGCAAAGATGAAAGATGAACACGAATTTGGTGTGTTCGACCTGTATGGAGCTTACATTCAAGCAGGCTGGCCATAATTTTTGAAGTTTCTTTCTTTTTAAAAACTTGAAGTGTTTTATAATCTGTTTTAGCAGGACGTCCTTCTTTTTTAACAACTGTCATTTTTTTGCGATCCTTATGAGATCGTTCAATATTTTTTTCAATTGTGCCATGAAGGGGAATGATACCTCCAGAAATAAAGGCTTTATATTTCCGAGAAAGGAGCCTTTCTTTAAATTGAAGCATAAGGCCTTGATGTGCGGTATCCGATTTTGCAACAACCATGAGACCACTTGTTTCTTTGTCGAGACGATGAACAATGCCAGGACGTTTTACGCCTCCTATGCCTGAAAGGCTTTCTCCACAATGTGCTAAGAGTGCATTTACAAGCGTTGAATCTGGATTTCCAGGAGCTGGATGAACTGTAAGGCCTGCGGGCTTATCAATAACGAGAATATCATCGTCTTCATACAAAATAGAAAGTGGGATAGATTGGGCTTGTGGAAAAGCTTCCTGGGCAGGAGGAACCTTAACTTGAAAGCTTTCGCCTTCTTTTACCGTATAAGAAGTATCATAAATCGGTTTTTCTTTAAAAAAAACCATTCCAGATGAAATCAGTGATTTTAACCGTGTTCGAGAAAGAGAAGGAATATTTTCGGCAAGAAATGCATCAAGACGTACCTTTTTTTCAAGAGGTGGAACAGTAATTTCAAAAATTTGATGCATTCAAGTCCTATAATTTTCTTCTTTCTGTATACAATAAAAAAACCCTCAAGGATATTTCCTTAAGGGTTTTTTTGTTAATAAAAGCTCCTTTAACGAAGGATAACTTCTATACGACGGTTTTCACGATTAGCGCTTGTTGTTGGAACAAGAGGATTACTATCACCTTGCCCAAGAGCAAGAATTGCATCAGCGGGAACACCAAGTTGAATTAAAGCAAGCTTCCCAGCATCTGCGCGCTCTTGGGATATGCGGATATTGGCTGCAGGAGAGCCTGTTAGATCTGTATATCCAAGAACGAGAACTTGTTTTAATCCTTGGGAGCTTTCAAAAGCTTTCGCTGCAGCTTTTAAAATATTATGTCCAGCAGGGTCAAGACTTGTTCCTCCAGAATTAAAGAAAGCAATAAATAATTCTGGCTGTGCAGATTCTATGACGGCATGAATTTGATTTAAATCATCCATACAATTTGCTTTACATGTTGCCGCGGCTTCTGGGTTATTGTTGACAAGCTCAGAAACCCAGCAGTCAAAGTTAACTTGAAGAGCTGCCATTTCATTTGGATATTTTAAGTCCATCCGTTGAGCAAAAAGACCATTTATAATAGCGCGTGCTTGGGAGAGTTCTTGTAAATATTCAGGAGGAACATTGGTCTTAAAAGGATCAATTGGCGGAACCATTTCGCCTCCTGACGCTCCGAGGCCCTTGCGTGCAAATTGTTCTGCTTGAATATAAGAAGCATCTTCTTTGTCTTCTTGAGCAAGCGTTTTATAATCCTCTGTAAGAGCTTGCGTAAATGGATCTCTTCCTTGAGGCGTTGTGTTTTCCAAAACATCTAGATCTGGGGTACAAGCTCCTGCAAGCAGGGTAGTTGCACACAAGGCAGAGATAAAAGCATTTCTTGAAATCATTTGTCATTTCTCCTGTTTTATTTTCTCTCAATGATGAGAGGCTGTTGGCTGATGCTTTAAAAAGTTAATCCTGAAGATCTCAATCCTAAAGGAAAGGCCTTTATTTTAACTTTTAAAAACGTCTTAAGATTAATTTTTAACCTTTTTTTATTATAAACGAAGGAACCAAAAAGGCCCTTTATATAAGAAAAAAACAGGATTTCCTTCCTATATAAAGAAAGAATCTGCTTAATTCTTATTCTTTAAGTATACGCCCAGTTGTTTTTTTTTAAAAGAGATAATTACTTTTTTGTAATTTAGATAAAGAGAAAGTTTTATATAGGCAAGATCCTTAAGGAATGATATAAAAATGTTAATTCTTTTATCTTTGGACACAAAGAAAAAATAATGGCAGGTTTATAGATGCGATTACGTCAACATAAGGGGAAATTCTGTGGACATTATTGATGAAGTTGTAGAAGAAGTTCAACATGAGAAATTATTGAATCTTTGGCGCCGATACAGCATTTTTATCTATATTGTCTTAGGGTGTGTTATTATTGGTACAGGGATATATGCTTTTTGGAAAGATCAAGAAGAGAAAGAGGCTAAAAAGGCTTCAGCTCTCTATGCCCGTGGTTTAAAATTCGAAGAAGCCGGAAATAAAGAGGACGCGCAAAAAACTTTTCAAGAAGTTATTACCTTGGGTCTTAGGGGATTTAAAGCGCTTGCAGAACTTTCTCTTGGAAATATGATGAATGCCCTTCAGCAAGATACGACAAAAACACAGGCAGAGAGTCGTAAGTTTTTAGAAGATTTAATATCTTCTTCCAAAACACCATCATCCCTCCGAAAAACAGGAGAAATGAAACTTCTTTTATTAGATTTTGAATCAAAAAATATGTCTTTATTAAAAGAAAGGCTTGAAAAATATTTAGGAGAAAAAAGTATGGCCTCTTCCCTTTTAGTTCAGGAAATAAGGGCCTCTTTTGAGTATCAGTCTGGAAATATGGAAAAATCCTATGGCCTTTATGAGGCCCTTTTGAAAAACCCTAAAGCATCTCATGGTATTCGGCATCGTGCATTAAGAATGTTGATGCTTTTAAAGTCAAAAGAAGCCTTTAAAAGCCAGTTAACAACGCCTGATGTTGGAGAGCTAAATTAAACGTCAAGATTCTTTTAAAATGAATCTTTGCATGTTGGAAACAATATTGAAGACTTTGAAAAGGATGTCCCACATAAAGGAATTTATATGAAATATTGCTCTAAGCTTTATCAAGTCCCAAAAATCTTGTTTAAAAGAATTTTCTTTTTCTTTTTTCTTGCTTTTTTAGGAATAACTTTTACGTCTTGCGATTGGATGGGAAAAGATCCCGCTCCCCCGTTACCTGGGGAAAGAATTTCTATTATGGATTATGAAAGTGGGCTTAAATCTGATCCTTCTTTAAATGATATTGCAATTGAAATTCCTCAAGCTGAAATAAATCAAGAATGGTCACAGATTGGTGGGAATGCTTATAATTTAATGCCTCCCCTTGAGCTTCCTCAATCGCTTGAATTAGATTGGTCGCGAAGCATTGGTTCAGGATCAAGCAGCAGTGAACGTCTCATTGTGGATCCAATTGTTGCAAAAGGGCATATTTATACGATGGATACCAGTTATGTTGTTTCTTGTTTTGATTTTGAAACAGGGCATTTGATCTGGGATATTGATGTTTCTCACTCTGATTGGACAGGAATTTCTTTAGGCGGAGGCATTTCTTTTGAAAATGATATTGTTTTTGTCACCACCGCTATAGGAGATGTGATTGCGCTGAATTTTGAAACAGGTCAAGAAATCTGGAGAACCTCTCTTCATTATCCAACACGTGCAGCGCCAACAGTTTCAGAGGGTAAAGTATTTGTTCTAACGCTCAATAATACACTTGAAGTTCTTAATGGAAAGACGGGTGAAAAAATTTGGTCTCATGCGGGTGCCACGGAAATTGCCGGCATTTTAGGATCTGCAAGTCCCGCAGTGCGTGACGGAATCGTCGTTGTTCCTTATTCTTCCGGAGAAATTGTAGGTTTGCGTGCTGAAACCGGTGAGATCCTTTGGGCTGACAATCTTGTGTCTTTAAGACAAACAGAAGGACTAAAAGGATTGGCTCACATTCGTGCCCATCCTGTGATTGATGAACAACATGTATATGCGATTAGCCATTCAGGACGTATGGTTGCTCTCAATCTTGAAACGGGAGAGCGTTTATGGGAGCAGGAAATTGGAGGCATTTCGGCTCCTGCAGTTGCTGGTAATTTCCTATTTGTCATTTCTTCCCAAGGGGAATTGATTTGCCTTGAAAAAGTAACAGGTAAAATTAAATGGGTTAAAATTCTTTCAGATTTTATTCCTGTTCCTGAGACAGAAGATAAACCAATAAAACCTCAGATTCATTGGATAGGACCTCTCCTAACACAAAGTGCTCTTCTTGTGACAGGATCGAACTATGAGACGCTTCAGATCTCCCCTCAAACAGGGGATGTTATGGGTATTATTCAGCTTGGGGAAAAAGTCCTCATTCCTCCTATTATTGCAAATAAAACACTGATCTTTGTAACGGACAATGGATATCTAAAAGTCTTTCGTTAAATAAAAATCAATAAAGAATAGAGAAATATGTCAGAGCTTACACTTGCCTTAATTGGAAGGCCGAACGTTGGAAAATCAACGATTTTTAATCGATTGGTTGGGTCATCTCAGGCTCTTGTCGATAAAACACCGGGACTTACACGGGATTGGCAAGAAGGTTCTGGAAAGATTGGAGATTTGACGTTTAATATTATTGATACGGCTGGTTTTGAGGATGAAAAAACCGGAACACTTGCATCGCGCATGTGGTCGCAAAGTGTAAAAGCTTTAAATCATGCAAATGTTCTTTTGTTTGTTGTTGATGTAAAAGAAGGACTTACGCCTGTTGATATGCAAATGGCACGATGGATTCGCACCCAAAATAAGCCTGTTCTTCTTATTGCTAATAAAAGTGAAAATTCAAAAGAGCGGTTAAATGCATATGATTTTTTTTCTTTAGGTCTGGGTGATCCAATTTTACTTTCTGCAGAACATGGGCTTGGACTTTTAGAACTTTATGAAGCGCTTAAGAAATACTCTTCTTCGCAAGGTTATGAAAGAGAAGAAGTATCTAAAAAAGAACGTGCCGTTAAAGGATTTAAAAAGGAAGATGAAACAATGGTGATTGATCTTGCTGTTGTTGGGAGGCCAAATGCTGGAAAATCAACATTTATAAATGCGCTCTTGGCAGAGGATCGCCTTTTAACCGGAGAAGAAGCTGGTCTTACCCGCGATGCTATCGCTGTTCCATTTTCCTATAAAGGTCGAGATTTTCGTTTAATTGATACCGCAGGCCTTCGGAAAAAAGCACGTGTTGTTGAATCTCTTGAACGTCTTTCAACGAAAGATACGCTTGAAGCAATCCGTCTCTCCCAAGGCGTTATTCTTGTTTTAGATGCATTGATTCCTCTTGAAAAACAAGATCTTACAATTGCGCGTCATGTTTTAGAAGAAGGACGTATCCTCGTTGTTGCCTTAAATAAATGGGATCTCGTAAAAGAGCCAAAAGCGCATTTAAAAGAAATTCAAGAAAATCTAAAATATGTTCTTCCTCAGGTAAGAGGACTTGTGTGTGTTCCTATGTCTGCCCTGAAAAAACATCAAGTCCAAGATGTTTTGAAAGCGGTTTTAGATCTTTATCCTCTTTGGAATAAAAGGTTGGGAACGGCGGATTTAAACCGTTGGTTGGATGGTGTTCTTGCGCAACATCCGCCACCTCTTATGCAGGGACGTGCTTGTAAAATTAGATATGTTACGCAGATAAAAACGCGGCCTCCAACTTTCTTAGCCTTCTCAAATAGACAAGAAGAAGTTTGGCCAGAATCTTATAAAAGATATCTCCTGAATAGCTTAAGAGAGACCTTTCATTTTGAAGGAGTTCCTTTGCGATTAAATTTTAAAACATCTGAAAATCCTTATGTTGATTCTGAAAAATGATTTAACGCAGCGACATCTTTTATCTGCAACACGTGCTTTGTCCCATGATATAACCTTTCATCCTTCAAAAGACCTTTTAAGGCAAGAAAATACAACCTTGATGCTTGGGGCTTTCAATGATGCCGCTTTTGCTCACCGGTTTCACGATGCCTGCCTTCTGAGAGAGGGACTTGAAACATATGCATTATCTTCAGAGAAGATTGCTTTTATAGAAGCCTTAGAGCGCTTTCGGTATCACGCATTGGGTAGTGAGTTTTATCGGGGAACGAGGATTTCTTTAAAGATATTTCGAGAGTCACTTTTAAAAATTGAGGATACGTACTTAAGAGATCTCTATTTTAATGTTGTTTCTTTTCTTGAAGGGGCTGAAAACCTTCCCTCCTCTCTTTCTCTTCAAAAGACCTCTCAGTTAAAGAAATTAAAAAATGCAATCAAAAATCAGGCTCTTTTTTTTGAGTGTCTCGTAAAACTTCTTAAAGCGCGTCCTAATTTTAAGACCAAAAAAGAATTGCAACAGTCTCCTTTTCAAACTTTAGAGCACGAAAAATCTACATTTGAGAGATCTTCTCAGCAGGAAAAGATAATTCCTGCTTTCGAAGCAAATTCGATGAAGGAGAGAAAATCTGACGGATTTGTTTCTCATTCTTCTCAAAGACATAAATCGCTAAAGACAAGTGTTAAAGAAGTTCCCATGGCTCAAGAAATAAGCATATCGGAAGAAGGGTATAAAATATTTACAAAAAAGTATGATGAAATCATAGAAGCTTCTCGCCTGGCTTCCCATAAAGAGAGGGAAGCTCTTTTTAATGATCTTGAGACAAAAGCAAACCTTTTTAAAGAAAAAATTACACCTTTAGCTCAAAAGCTCTATAGATTTCTGAAGACACAGAGTCCTCTATGTTGGAAATTCGAGGAAGAAGAAGGATACTTAAATGGCGCTAAGCTTTCTCAAAAAATAATTAATCCGACTTTTCCTTATATCTATAAATCAAGACAGTTAGATGATTCTTTGGGGACTGCTGTAACCGTCCTTGTTGATAATTCGGGGTCCATGCGAGGACGTCCAATTACGCTTGCTGCTTTGAGTGCTTCTTTTTTAGCTCAAACCCTTGAAAGATGTGGTGTGCGCGTAGAAATCTTGGGGTTTACAACAGTTTCTTGGCAAGGGGGCAAAAGTTTTCAAGAATGGGTTCAAAGAGGAAAACCTCCTTATCCTGGCCGGCTTAATGAAACACGTCATATTATCTACAAATCTTTTGAAACACCTTGGCTGCGTGGACGCACGTCTCTAGGCGTTATGCAGAAAGAAGGTATTTTAAAAGAAAATATTGATGGCGAGGCCCTTTTATGGGCAAGCAAAAGACTTTTTCGAACTGAAGAACGCAAAAAAATCCTCATTATGATTTCTGATGGGGCAAGTATTGATGACATGACACTTGCGCATAATCCGCAAGGATATTTGGAACAGCATCTTAAAAGTGTTATTAAAAGTTTAAGTCACCTTCCTCAATTTCAATTATTTGCAATTGGAATTGGGCATGATGTGACACGGCTTTATCCAAATTCTATTACTTTAAAATCTGCAGAAACACTTGGAAAAACTCTTTTTGAAGAGTCGCCAAAGCTGTTTAAAGAAAATTTAAGGCATTTCAAAAGACGTTAAAATTTCATAAAGCTATATGCAAAAACCTATAGCTTACTTCCTCTATTCATATTCTTCTTAAGAATCTTCTTCGCTCTAAGAGGTGTAAGAGGCATTTTCAAGCTCTCCCTATCTTTTGACATTTAGGATCATACCACAGGAAAATTATTGCTAAAATACAATTTATAAAAAGTTTTACAGCATCCCATCGTATTTGCCAGAATGATCTCATGTTATTCTTTCGCTTCATTAAAGATTATTCCTTCCATACCTTTGGTTGACAACGTAACCCATAGATTTGGCCGTTCTGTATGTCACTTACCAGCTTTTGAGCTTGAGCGCGTGTCATCTTGTAGGTAATTGAACTCTCTGTTAGGATTTGAGCACGGTAATTACGATCAGCGGGGTCAAGCAGACTGTGTTTGACGTTCTCCATAGCCCATTTGCTCAATGCCTGTTGGCTTCTTAATCGATCATCAAGGTCGTCATTATAGGAGCCTCCTGCCAGACTTGGTTCGTCCTGCTCCGAGCTCTTCGGGATGAGAGGTGTATGAAGTGAAGGAGCATAAGGAGCAGCAATGGGATGTCGGGCTTCGTACCGAAACGTCGCATAACATGTCACTGGACAGAGCACACATTCCAGAAGAGCAATTGGCAAGCACGCCAATATGCACGGCATTTCACATTCACGATCAGCCGACGTATTCAAAGTTTCAGCTCTATAATCCACGTTCGTTCTCCACCAAGCCGGCACATCTTTTCGTTTCATTTCTATATTCATGATACGAACAACATCAGCATCTCCTCTTTCACATACAAAATCGCTCCAATCATTGTTTAAGCAAGGAAATAGGGCACAATCACAACAAAGCTTGGAAGGATCAAGATTACAGGCATGTAATGTAGGTAGCTTCATTCGAGATCTCTCAAAGTCGGTGAGCTGCCTCTCCATGTAATAAGGTTTTTGGCCCCTCTGGTCTTCGTCATCTATAACGTTCTGACGACGCTTAAGTCCATGGGGTGTAACATCTTCATCCTCACACATAATACACATGAATGGTCGCCAAAACCCACCCGCATGAAGAGATTTCACAGGAGATATTATTAAGAGTACTGTCCCAAAAAGTAAAAATATTCGAAAAAAATTTTTAAACATACAAAACCTCCTGTTTTATTTATTTAAATTAATTCAATAGCCTCAAAGAACTATCTTATGAATCGAATTGATTGCTAAAATGTATCTTCTTTTAATTCTATATTAAGGAGAGATTAAGGAGAGGCATTAAGAGATCAATATTAAAATAGTTTACCTTAATTAATAAGGAGTCCAAGAACTTTGATAAAAATATTTCTACTCTGTAATACTTGGCAAAAATAAAAAGAAGAAAAATATGGGTAAGGTCTTTGACGTCTTAAAATTAGAGCCATTTTATTTTTCTTTAGAGACATCTTTAAGCTAAGAGAAGCATTCTTGTTTAAGATTCTTTTGTAACAATATTTGACATTTTTTGTTATTTTTGATATTAAATAAATTGTAAGTGAAAGGAAAAAATCGAATGAATATCTCATTAAATAATACGCTGGAAAAATTTATTCAAAAAAAAATAGAAACTGGGCTTTATAACTCTGCCAGTGAGGTTGTCCGTGAAGGAATAAGGCTTCTTATGGAAAGAGATATGCTCTTTCAGCAACAAATACAAAAACTTAATCATGAGATTGAAGCGGGCTTACGACAGCTTCAGAATGGAGAAAGCATCTCTGGACCTCAAGTTTTTGAAGAAATTAAGAAGATGAGTGATAACAGACATAAAACAATGAGCGTTTAGAAATAATATGTCCTCTTATATTATTTCAGAGCTTGCTCGGGAAGATCTCATAAAGATATGGGAATTTATTGCTGAAGATAATCAAGCAGCAGCTGATAAAGTTATTGGCTCTATTCAAGAAAAATTTGAAATGCTCAGTTGTTATCCAAAATGGGACATGTTCGTCGAGACTTAACGGAGTATCCGGTCTTATTTTGGCCGATTTATAACTACCTTATTATCTATAAAGCTGAAACATTTCCTTTAGAAATTGTTCGTATACTTAGTGGCCATCGTAATCTCATAGACTTGTTGGGTTAAAAAATTTTCTTTTAATTAATAATATCTCTTCAAATAGGGAATGGGATCTTCTTTTAAAGAATGAAGATTTGTATTGAGCACAATTTCTCCGTCCTTTAGGAGAATGATTTGATCTGCGATCTTTGTTAAAAAATCAAGATCGTGTGAAGCAATGATCATGGTAACTCCCATACTTTGAACTGATTTAAGCAAAGAGACAACATCAAGAACAGTTGCAACATCAAGGCCAGATGTGGGCTCATCACATAGAAGAATTTGTGGGTGCATCATAAGACTACGTGCGAGCGCAACGCGTTGCTTTTGTCCACCAGAAAGTTGGCTTGGAAAGACATGTTCTTTGCCTTCAAGTCCAAGTGTTTTAAGAAGCGTGAGAGCTTCTGCTTGAAGATCTTTATCTTTTTTATGGAAGGCTGGAGCATAGGTTAGATTTTGTAAAACTGTCATATGGGGAAACAATTGAAAATCTTGAAACATAAATCCAGTTTGTTTTTTATAGTCAATCAGTCCAGAGTCGATGGTCTCTAATTTTTGCAGACACCGAAGAAGGGTTGATTTTCCGCTTCCTGAAGGTCCAGCAAGGCCAATAATCTTGTTTTCAGGAATGTTTAAAGTGATGTTTTTAAGGACATCCAATGTGTCAAATTTTTTACAAACATTTTGAATTTTAAGCATACTAACCCCTTTGTTCAATCTTCTTTCCAAAATATTCAATTAAAATAACAAGCGCATAATAATAACACCCCGCAATACAAAGCGGGATAAAATACGTAAAGTGCTCGGCTCCTAAAATTTGTGATTTTCTGAGGATATCCATTCCCCCGATGGTTGCAATAAGGGCTGTTTCTTTTAAAAGAGCAATAACTTCATTAACAAGAGAGGGGAAAACATTCCGTATAACTTGGGGAAGAATAATATCTTTCCAAGTGTAAAAGGAAGGAATTTGAAGCGTTTTAGCGGCTTCAAACTGCCCTTTTGGAAGGCTTTCAATTCCAGCTCTTAAGATTTCTGCAATGTAGGCAGAACTATTGAACCCAAATGTTATGATGCCAGCTTCTAAAATGCTGAGCTTAATATTGAGAAGTCCGGGTACGGCAAAATAAATTAAGCTTAGTTGTAAAATAACAGGAGTTCCACGTAAAACTGAAACAAGGTGATTAATCAAACCCTTTGCAATTCTCTTATAGCGGAGAATTGAGAAAAGGCTTCCGAGCAAAAGGCCCATGGATAACCCTCCGATAAGAAGCTGGAGCGTTAGAATAACTCCGCTTCCTATAAAGAGGATATGAGATATTAATTTTTCCATTCTGTCCTACCCATCCATTTTTTCTGTAATTTTTGGAGATCTCCGTTTTCTTTTAAAGCTTTGAGAGCCTGATTAATCTCATCTTTAAGAGGCGAAGGTTTCTGAACTGCAATCCCATATCCATCATCGGATTTTGCAATAATTGTATAAGAAAGCTCGGGATTATTTTTGCTATAAATTGCGCCTTGGCTATTATCCATAAAAGCCAAATCCACATGGCCTGCTTTTAATGCCTCAATAACCTGATTGTTGTTATCCATAGAGATAATTTCAGCATCTGGTACATGCTTCTTAAGCCATATTTCCATGGATGCTCCAAGTAAACATCCAATTTTTTTCTTGGAAAGTTGACTTTGATCTGTAATAGGCTTTTCTTTATAATAAACAGCTACGAGTGTTCCCGTATAATAGGGATCTGAAAATGTAAAATTTTCTTGTCGGTCTTTTGTAATTGTGAGGGTTGAAATGGCTGCATCCACAGTATTGCTCTGAAGCGCAGCTAAAAGTGTGCTAAATTGCATATCCTCAAATTTTGCTTCTTTCCCAAGCTCTTTCGCAATGAGTTGTGCAAGTTCAATATCAAACCCTGTTAATTTTCCATCTTGATAATATTCAAAAGGAGGATAATCTCCTGAAACAGCAAATGTGAGTATATTTTTGGACCTTTCTTCTTTGCATCCCAAAAGACTTAAAACCGAAAGGAATAAGAGGCAGGTAAAAGCTTTTTTCATAATTGGCTCCATATTCAAATTATATTCATTATTTGAATATATTGGTATTCTCTTGTTGTGTCAACAAAAAATGAATATAGTTTCATAATAAGTACGCCATAAATCTTTTTGAGGAGCTAAAGATGTTAGAAGATAGAACACTTGAAGGCCACATTCTTAGTATTATTCAAAACTATGAGATTCTTGAACAAAGCGAACTTCAAAAACATTTGAAAGAAAGAGGTTATGAGATTCCGCAAGCAACCTTATCAAGACGCCTCAAAAAACTGAAAATCGCTAAAGTATCTGGGATTTATAAAGCAACTGATTCTCATCAATCTCATTTTCCGTTGGTTTTGAATATGCAAGTTTCGGATTTTGGACTTATTGTTTTGCATACATATCCAGGGCATGGAAATAGTTTGGCGTATTTTTTGGATCAAAAATATGTTCCCTATTCCTATAATTCTCCTAAAAGTAAAACTCAGAAAACATATGGTATCCTTGGAACAATTGCAGGTGATGATACGGTTCTTTTAATTATTCACAAAAAAGAAGATCTAAAAAAAGTTATTGCAATGATTTTAGAGGATTTTCCATATTTAGAGCGTCCATAGAAGCTAGATGAAGTTTTTTAATGACTTCAAGTTAAGTTTTTTCTTCATCATTATTTTCTTTACCTTAGGTAAAATAGAGATATCAATAAAAATATTTATGGCATTGACCATTATAATTAAATCGGTTAAAATAACTAAATTGATTAATAGAGGGTATAATGAAGACTGTTTCTGCAACAGAAGCCAAAACAAATTTTGGAAAATATCTTTCAATAGCTATATCTGAGCCCGTTGTCATTAGTAAAGCTGGACATGAGGCAATCGTTATGATTTCAAAAGAAGAACTTAATCGTCTAGAAGCCTGTGAAGATGCCTATTGGGGAATGCGTGCACGTCAGGCTGAAAAAAAAGGGTATCTTGGAGAAGAAGAAAGCGCAAAAATTATAGAGAAGCTTATTAATGTTTAAGCTTAACTTAACAAAAGATGCTTTGGATTTTTGGGAAACTTTAGATGCTAAGCTATATAGGCAGGTTGCACGTAAGGTTCTTTCGCTTTTGTTCGATCCTTATCCGCATGATTCAAAATCCCTTATAGGATATTCTGAGTATTATCGTATAGATGCTGGAGAATATCGAATTATTTACAAAGTCGAAAAAGACATGATTATGCTTGTTCTTATAGGGTTAAGAAATGATGATAATGTCTATAAAAAATTTCAGCGTAAATTAAGTTAATATTTTTTCAATTATTAAAGAATTTGGAAGAATATAAGCTTTAATTGTGGTCATTTTACTCTTTCTCCGTAACTTAATTTCTTATATCCTTTCATCTGTAATAGCTTTTTGTGTTTATCCTTTCAAAAAAACTTCAAGGTGTTGCACTTCTATTTAGAAGATGGGAAAGAATTTAGGTTGCAAAAAGAAATTTACAATAAGACTTTTGAAGCTCAGCATAAAAATGTTTAAAGAAACAAAATCAGAAAAAACCTCCTTATAATTTTTACTTTTTTAGAAGATCACTGAAATCTATAATATGAAAAAAATAATCTAACTCTTTTACTTCTTCGTGGACACCATTAACATGGATTAAAATAGGACGACAAGAAAATCCTTTAGGCTTTTGAAGATTTTTAATTTTTTGTTCCATTTCTTCTATGATATCTTTTTTAATTTCAGACTGTGAAAATTTAATCTCACAAAGATACAGATTTGAAAACTTTGTATTTATTAGATAATCGATTTGACAGCCTGGTTGTTTAGATGTTTTATTTTGAAAAAATGGATTGTCCCATATAATTTCATCAGGAGAAATTTGAAGAAGTTCTTGAATTCTTTTGCGATTATTCAGGACAAGATTTTCAAATTGAAGGCCCATTATCGTATTCCAATTTGGTAAACTGCTTAAAGCTTTGGATTCAAAAGCGCCATCTGAAATCCTATTTTTATTGGGCAGTATATACTTTAAATAAAATCGGGTATAGTTATCTTTGAGTCGATAATGGCTTAATTTAGCTTCCGTTTGAGTTGCTAAATTCCAGGTATAATCTCGACTTATAAAGCCTGCTTGCATAAGTTCATACAAATAATCTGATGTGGTATTATTTTGTGTAAATTTTATCGCTTTGCATAAAGTTGTTCCTTCTATATTTCCATTAACTAAGAGTTCTAAAGCTTTTTTATAAAAGCTGCTTTTGCTTAAAAAGAGGTCAGAAAACATTTGGTCAAATTCATTAAATAAAAATCCTTCTTTGATAAAGCACAGGTTCTTTATGTTTTGGTCTGCTGTTAATTCTGGTCGAATTTCTTCAAGATATTTAGGAATTCCTCCCGTAATTGCTAAAATTTTAAACTTCTCATAAGCAGAAATAAGTTTTCCTTTTGATCCAAAAAATTCATTGCATTCGCTTAAAGAAAGTTCTCCTATGGTAATAGGAGCGGAAGTTCTTCCAACAAATCCTGTGCTATTTAAAATATTTTTTTCAATCCAGGAAGAGACCGACCCACATAATATTAGAATGAGGTTATCATTTTCTTTAAAGTGAAGATCCCATGCATTCTTTAATTTTCCCAAAAAGTCTGAATCTTTGGATCCGATCCAAGAAATTTCATCAAATACAACGATGACTTTGCCAGTTTTAACTTTATCTGCTAAGAAATAAAAAACGTCTCCCCAGTCACTAAACCGAATATTTGGAAGCCGAAAATATTCTCGTAACTGTCTGACAAATTCATTAATCTGTGATTGTTTTGTTGTTTGGGGAGTAGGGGGAAGACCTGAGAAAATATAATAAGGCTTATGCGTCTCTCCAAATTCTTTAATAAGGCGACTCTTGCCAATGCGGCGTCGACCTTTTATGACAATAAGACTCGCAGTCTTTTTTTGAGTGAGCCCGTGAAGAATTTCTAGTTCTCTTTTTCGTCCAATAAACTTTGCCATATTTGTACTCTTTCATCTACAAATAGTAAAATTACTTTTTACAGATCCAAAATAGAATCTTTTTTTACATCTGTAAAATGGAAAATCTCTTTTTAAAGATTCAATATAGCAGATATTTTTATTTATGTAAAAAACATAGTTGGTAAAAAAGAAGAGCTTTTTAAGTATAGTAAGAAGCACAATCTACTGAGCTTATCTCGAACTCTTGTAGAGTATACGAAATAGTATCCTATGGATGTTGGGAGCATAAAATTACCTATAAAATTAAAAAAGGCATGCTTAAGATTGTTCTTATAGGATTAAGGAATGATGGTGATGTCTATAAAAAATTTCAGCGCAAATTAAGTTAAGAGTGCTTTTACTTCCCCCCTTTTTCCCAACCTTTAATCATTCCTAAATGGGTATATTTAAAACCTTTTGAATACTTAAGGCCAAAACCTAAGCTTCGGTCAAAGCCAATGTAAGCTCCCCAAATAAGAGGGATATAGAAGAAATGAGGCTCAAATTGCCAACATAATATTCCTAAAATGAGAGGAAAGATGTAAGAGTGAAATGTATTATAGGCAAAAGCGCCAGGTGTTTTTCCAAAAAGATAACCTGTAAAACTTATATCAGGAAATAAAAACAAAAAGAAAAATGTTTTCCAAGAATAGTCAAAATACCTATAGGCCATTAACATCGTGCAAAAAACAGCCAGTCCTTCTAATCGAAGGAGTATTCTTAAAAATCCAGTCACAGAGCCGGGTACTTCTGAGGAATTGGTCATTGGTTAGATCCTTTTATAAGTTTTTTTAAGGTTTGAATAAAAATCGGTTGAGTTTGACCAAGTTTTTCAAAAAAAGTTTCATCGATATGTTCAACACGCGGAACGAGTTGATGTATAAGCTCTTTTCCTTTTTCGGTTAGAAAAACGCTTTTAGAGCGCGTGTCGATCTTATGTTCAAAGCGCTCCACAAGCTTTTCTTCTACGAGCTTTTTAAGGGCTTTAGAAACCGTCATTTTATCAAGCTTTGACCATTCTACAATAAGTGTTTGTGTTGTGTCATAGTGATGGGCTTTAAACCACAGAAGAAGCGCCATAATGACAAATTGTGCGTGGGACACTCCAAAAGGCTCGAGCTCTTTTTTGATAAGCCTTTGCCAAGTCATTGTTGTTTGCCAGAGCAGGAAGCCGGGGCTGTCTTGAGGTTCTTCAAACCCAAAAGGAAGATTAGGGGTATTTTTTTCGTGCAAGATTGACAAGAGCCTCCATTTCTTCAGGAACTGTATTAGCAACGTTTTGAGCAACAAATTTAATCCAAAGCCATTTGAGAGGACCTGTGACTTTGAGTGTGTTTGTGAGCTTTAGATGCCCTTTGCTCGTTTCTTCAAGTTCATGTGTATCATACATTTTGGCACCAAAAAAGGAAGTACAATCGGTAAATTTATGGCCTTTTTCGATTTCTGTCAGGATAATTTTAACAGCTCTCATTCCTTTGGGCTTTAACATAAAATAATTTCCAACTTCAAAAGGGCCATCGAATGTGCAGAAATAGAGATCATTGTGCCAGGTTGGCCATTGATTTATATCTGTCCAGAGCTCCCAAATGGCTTCTTTTGTAACGTTCTGAAAGGTCTGACTATAGGTTCTCATCCACATTTATTTCTCCTTATGTAAAAAAAGAATGTAAAAACGTATAATATATATAAATTTACTAAATTGTCAAAAGTTAATTTAAGATACGCAAGATCGATATATTGAGCATTTTTTACTAACACATGGGGATTTGCAATTGTGTCTGGTTTGTTTCAGGTGGGGGAGTTCATGGCCTGTTTATGAAAAGGATTATTTCTATTGAATTATTGAATGTTTCGTCTTTTTACTATAAAAAATATATAAGAAGTATTAAGCAATAATATCTGGAAGAAGTTCATTCTCAAGAGTCACGATTTGTTCTTTAAGATGAAGCTTCTTTCGTTTGTATCTTTGAAGAAGAAGTTGATCAGGTAAAGGCTTGATTTGTTCTTCTTTAATAAAACACTCCAAAGCTTGATGTTCAGTTTGTAGATCAAGAAGTTTTTGACGTAAGTCGCATTGTTTTTCGGACATTTGAGATATCTTTGAGTGCAATGGATCCAAGAAGAAATGAAAAGAAAGCTTATGTCATAAAATGTCAGATTTGGTTTTTATAAAAAGGATATATATACTTCTTATAACTTTTCAAAATTTATCATGATCTTTTAAAAAAAGGCAACCAGTTTAATAATAAAAGAGTTTAAAAAATATAAAGACAAATGCACTTTCACAAATCTTTTAAAAGATAAGTCTAAAAGTAAATATTCTCTTTTTTTTGTGTTTTTAAGGGCTTGAAGGTTTTTAGGATTTAGACCAAAGTAAGCACTGAGATATATAAAGAAAAGAGGAGTATGTTTTGAAACGAATTGCAATTTTAACAAGTGGTGGTGATTGTGCTGGCCTCAATGCTGTTATTCGTGCAGTTACATATCGGGCCATACAAGGATATGGATGGGAGGTTCTTGGAATTCGTAATGGAACACAAGGCCTTTTAGCGAGGCCTTTAGAATACGAGACATTAACCCTTTCATTAAGAGGGTTTGAAGATCGCTTGTTACGTATGGGTGGGACAATTTTAGGAACAACAAATAAAGGAAATCCTTTCCATTATCCAATGCCAGATGGTACTTTTTTAAATAGATCTCAGGAAATCATTGAAGGCTATCGCAGTCTTAAAATTGATGCATTAATTGGGGTCGGAGGGGATGGAAGTTTAAAAATTTTGTCTGAACTTGCTGCCCAAGGAAATATAAATTTTGTGGCAATCCCAAAAACCATTGATAATGATCTTGGTATTACGGAAAACTCAATTGGATTTTCGACGGCCGTTCAAGTTGCAACAGAAGCGTTAGATCGCTTGCAACCCACGGCAGCGAGCCATGATCGCGTCATGATATTGGAAGTCATGGGGCGGGATGCAGGTCATATCGCTCTTATTAGTGGCATCGCGGGGGGAGCTGATGTTATTCTTATTCCGGAAATCCCCTATCGTATGTCCGTGATTGCTGATAAAATCAAACAACTTCAGAAAAGAGGGCAGCGGTCTGCACTTGTTATTGTTGCGGAGGCTGTTAAAAAAGAGAATGGAGATTCCGTTGTTATCCATGACATTACAGGAAAAGAACGTTATGGAGGAATTGGACATTATCTCGGTGAAAAAATTTCACAAATTACAGGAGCTGAAACCCGTGTGACGGTTTTAGGCCATTTGCAAAGAGGAGGGCAACCAGACTTTAGAGACCGGCTTCTTGCTTCTGCCTTTGGTGTGCATGCTGTGGATCTCGTGGCAGAGCAAAAATTTAATCGTATGGTTGCCTGGCAAAATCGTAAGGTGATTGATGTTTCTATAGAAGAAGCAATTGCTCATTATCAAGCTGTAAACATTCATGGAACAATGATGGCAACAGCACGTGGGCTTGGAATTTGTTTTGGAGACTGAGGTAAAAGAAAAAAATTTAAGTTTCTTTATTGGAAGATTAAAGATTTTTTAGAAAGTTAAGAAAAATGAGATTATTATCAAGCCAACATAAGGGAATCTTTTACGCCAGTCTTTCTGGAATGCTCTATGGGTTTCTTGCTTATTTTGGAATGATGATTATAACAGAAGGACATTCTTCTGTTTTTAACATGTTGTTTTGGCGATTTTTTGTAACAACACTTGCTTTTTTAGTGATTTTAATTCCAGCTCAAGAGGTTATATATGATAAACGCCAAATCCTCTATGCTTTTGGGGGCGCTTTTTTCTATGGGGCCTGTGCGGCGCTTTATTTTGTTGCAAGTGAGTACATTGGAACTGGACTCGCAATGGTGATTTTTTTCACCTATCCCACAATTGTCGCTCTTTTAAATTGGTTTTTTCACCGTTATAAAATTACGCTTTTTTATTATATTTCTTTTATTTTAACGGCGGTTGGAATCTTTTTGCTCAGCGATCGCAGTCAAATGACTTTTGATTTTTATGGAATCTTTCTCGCGTTTTTGGCAGGGATAAGTTATTCTTTTTATATGCTGATTACAAAAAAGCAGGCACAAAATCTTAATCCCATTTTATCTTCTTTTGTTATTTCTATCGGAAATGCGATTCTTTTTTTAGGACTTTCTCTTTTTAATCATAGTTTTTTTATCCCCACGACCTCTCTTATTTGGATAAATATTTTTGGTGTAAGTATCATTGCAACTGTTTTTCCTCTCTTTTTGCTCCTCATGAGTTTAAAATATATTAACTCGACGAAAGCCTCTATTGTTTCCGTTTTAGAGCCTGTTGTGACAGTAATTATAGGCGTTTTATTATTACATGAATCGTTAAGTTGGATCCAAATTATTGGAATTGTTGTGATTCTTGCCGGAACTCTTAGCATTCAATTTGATAAAAATGTTGATAGCCCGAAAAGAGTGCAAGATTAGTTTTTAAAGAAATAGTCTTAGAAAACTGTGAAAGGCGATTGAAGCCTTTTATTTTTTCTTGAATTTACATTCACTTACCTTGAATAAAATCAAAAGAACTTGATTTTGAAAATAGAACATTTATATATCTGAATAAGCGATAATGCCTTATGATATTTTATTCGTTTTACAATTATTTTAAGGATTAATATAATGAAAAAACCTCTATTATACACATCTCTTCTTGCTCTTTTAAGTGGCTGCTTCTTTATCACGGAATCTCTGCAAGCTATGGACAGGGACCCCGTCGAAGAGATAACGCATATTAGGGTTCTCCCTCTTCCAATGGAATCAATTCGTGCTTTTCTTGGTGACGAACAAGCGCAACTTTATGCAGGCCAAGTGGGGCCCGTGCAGGGTGAAGCGGAAGCCAATCGGAATGACAATGCTCAGAGAAATGGAATAAGATTTAAGGCGCTGCTTAATCTTCCTTGTGAAAATTTTATTGAAATTAATTCTAATGAAGGAGAGATTTTCGCGCTTCAACATCCCATAAATTTTAGGACTAGGGTGGCCTCGTATTTTTCTGAATATCCACAATTTAATGAGGCACGTGATCTTAATGTTTCTCAAATGGGTAATGGATTCATAAAAGGAAAGATAAGGTATTCTTTACCAGATGGAGCCGTAAAAGATTTTTATATTGAAGGCACCTTGTTTCATTCAGGGGAAAGACCTGAGAATAATGTTATGTCTGCTGCTCCGCTTGCGGCTGAAATTAACGAGAGCACACTTAATTTAAGATTTTTTTATCCAGCGGAAGCTGTTGTAAAAAGATTCTATGCAATTGGGGAGCTTCCTTAAGAAAATTAAGTTTAATTCACAATGTATAAGAAATACCCTTAGAATAAAATAGTTTTTTATTCTAAGGGTATTTCTCCTTTCTCAGAAAAATTAAAAATCTAGAACGCTAAAAGAACAATCTTCATCGTCCTTATTTTAAAGAAAAAGCTTTTGGTCTTTGAGATACCTAAAAGCAGGCTTTTTTAATCAAATATTCTTTTTTCATTTATAAACATGCCCTCTTTATTAATTATCGTCATCATGTTTTCTCCATATGGACATGCATCTTCTCATAATCTCGCCTCCTTTTTCTTCCCGCATTTAAAAAAGGTAATATGACTCATCGCAAAGAGTTTTAAAATTTTGTACATAGAAACGAGATGTTCAAATATTTTAAAGTATTTGAGCCTTCTTTAAGGCTTCTTTCTTAAGAGAGGTTGATTTTTGAAAAAGAGCAGATTAGCATATAGGAATAAAAAATAAGGAGAAGCGTAGATGACATATATAAAACATTCTTTATTTATTTTTATCGGAATTTGGATGTGTTCACTTCTTTTTTTTGTAAAAGAGGGACAATGCCTGGAGGAAGATTCTGCGGATGCAACGCGACCAGGTACGGCTTTGAGACGCAAAACAAACTCTACGATTAGAAGCAGGAACAGAGATGAATTTTTGGAAAAATTAAAAGCAGTAAATGCTCAAATAGAAGTGCGACGTCAAAAAGAAGTACCAACTATACAAGCATTGTGGAGTTCTGCTTTTGAAGCATCGACAGATTTTCAGAAAATTGTGAATCATTTAATTGCAGACGACCTCAAATCAGAGAAAAGTGCTTTCAGATTAGATGTTACCCCTGGAGAGCATCCTCTTTTTGAACTCCTCTATCAAAACAAAGAAGATAAGGCTTCTCAGAGCAAAGTTTTAGTAAGTATTGAATTTATAAGTAACTTTTCTGAATTTTCTAAGAAAGAAAAAGGAGAGCAGAAAAAGGCGTTTGTAAAGCAAAAAAACCCTTATAATTTTTCTCGTATTCTACGTCGGCCTTTAAGGAATTTAAATGATTATTCTACTATAAAGCTCTTCCTAAATGCGCTTGACGGTATCATTCTAAATCATCAACATGTTTTATCATGGTATGGTATTCCAGAAGAAAAAAAGACGCGTACGGTTCTTATAAAAAGTGATAACAATAGAGCTGTAAAGGTTACATATTTTAAAGATGTTTTAACGCAAAATGATTTTGTTGCTCCAGAAGTAATGGGCCTTAAGAATCTTTCTCTAAAAAGTGAATATCCGGCACACAAAGAAGACATGAGGGTGGCTGAAGATGAAGAAGAGTCTGAATATATGTCAACTGCAGGTGCCGCGCAGGACGGTGACTCATCTTCTTCCGAAGGAGAATATTTATATGTGGGAGATGGTGCAGGAGGTTTTGAATATCCTTGAAACATTGAGATCTCCCTTGGGTATAAAAATAAATAAAAAAGGAAATTCTAAATGATGCATAAAAAACAAAATATCTTTGCTTTAAGATTGGCTTTAAGTGTTTTATTCCTATTCTTTTTAGGAGAAACGTGTTTTGGTTTTGATGATCCAGGAAAAACGGATGGGCCTTCGCGTCTGACGCGTAGAAGTCCTGTAAAAAAAAGAAAACCTTTACGAGAAGAGATGAATAAGATTGTGCAAGAAGGTTCCTCAGAATATGCAATGGTTTCAGGTGCAAAATTACCTGAAGAAGAAGAGATAACTTTAGAGGAAGAGGAACGTCTTTTAACGGAAGGATTTCAAAATCCAGAAGATTTTTTGAAACTTTTTAATTTTTATCGACGCTCTTTGATCACACGTTTTGGCTGCTTAGATATTTCTTCTCTTACGAAAGGAGCAAATCCTTCTTTTAGAATTCTCTTTAAAAAAGATAAGTACACAGATCAAAAACCGTTAATAGAAATGCTTTTTATGCAGACATTTTCTGAAGCTGAATGCCAGAAAGTGGCGAAGTTAAATACACGACTTAAATCCATTTCAAGTCTTATTAAGCCTCCCCTAGAAAATGATAGAGATCAAATTTTTTTGAAGTTATTCTTCAGAACATTTGATGGAGTTTTAGAGAGTAAAATGGAAGAAGGATCAGTTCAATTCTATGCAAATTTAGAATCAGGAGACGGTATCTGGAAAATTATCTTGAGAGATCTAAAGAACGAAAGTGCTATTTATTTTAGATATCATCCAGAAACTTTAAAATAAAAGAGACAGCTCAAAAGATGTTTTAAGTGCTTTTTTGAAGCAAAAGAGCAGACCATTCTTTTTCTTCATAACTTTTTAGAAACTTAAACCCTGCTTTTTCATAGTGTTTAATAACCTCTAAGGCTTGTGTTGTGAGAAGCCCAGAGAGAATAATATAGCCGTTTTTTTGTGTATAAAAACCCATGTCTTCAGCCATTTCAAGAAGCGGGTCTTTTAAAATATTCGCCATGATTACACTGAAGGGAGGTGCGTTTCTTTTTTTAAGAATGTCGAATCCTTCGCTCAGATATGTCTCAATTTTATCAGATAGATTATTTAAATGGGTGTTTTCGTTTGTTACACGAATGGATTCAGGATCATTATCAAGGGCAATTACCCTTGTTTTAAAAAGGCCGGCCATCGCAAAGGCTAAAATTCCAGAGCCCGTTCCCACATCTAAAAAAGAAAGAGGAGGATCAGAAGAGACTTTCTTTAAGATCCAAAGGTCATAAAGGAGCATAAGGCATCCTTTTGTTGTAGCATGTTCGCCAGATCCAAAAGCGGTTGCGGCATTAATTTGAAGTGGGATAAGCCCTTCAGGGCAAGCATCTGTTGTATGGCTTCCATGAATATAGAACGGTCCAATCATGAGAGGAGGAAATGCCTGGTATGTTTCAAGAACCCAATTTTTTGAAGGAACTGAGGTCACTTTAATTTTTGGAATTTCATATTGTTGACTCTGAGAAATATTTTCAAGGGCGCTCATAAACAGATGGTGCATTTCTTCAGAGTCTTCTAAAAGAGCTTCCACAGTCCATTTAAGTGGGTTTTCTATATTTTCAAAACAAGACAGAGAAAGACAAAAAGGATCTAAAGTCTCAAGAAAAAAGGAAGCTTGAGACTCAGTGGTTTCAAAAGAAAGCGTTATAAGAGAGGGGTGAGATGTCATCTTAAGAAGCCTTGGAGATAAAGTCAGAGATTATTTTCTTAAGGCCTGCTTTATCAAAATCAATTTCTAATCGATCACCCTCAATAGATTGGATGATGCCATAACCAAACTTTTCATGAAAGACACGTTCTCTAATCTTGTACAGACTCTGTTTTTGTGTTGATGAGGGAAATGAAAAGCTTCTTTTTTCAGAAAATTTTGTGAAAGTTGAAGAGAAAGCGGGCTTTTCTTGAAAACTTTGGGAAAAATGCATGCCTTGGAGACCTTCATGTTCAATATCTTCGTTTGGAAGCTCTTGAATAAAGCGAGAAGGATAAGAAGACTGCCATTGATTGTAGATCTGTCGGTTGGCTGCATATGTAATGTAGACATTTGATCGCGCCCGGGTGATTCCGACATAAGCAAGCCGACGTTCTTCTTCTAAGCCTTTTTTACCTTGCTCATTGAGAGACCTTGCATGGGGAAACACATTTTCTTCCCACCCCACAAGAAAGACAGTTTGAAACTCTAAACCTTTCGCACTGTGGAGTGTCATAAGGGTGACTTGATCCCCTTGCGTTTGAGCGGCATTGTCCATAATAAGTGAGATATGCTCTAAGAATCCTGTAAGGCTCGGAAACTCCTGAATTGCAGTCACGAGTTCTTTAAGGTTTTCAAGGCGGCCAGGGGCATCGGGAGATTTGTCTTGCGCCCAAAAATCAGTGTACCCTGATTCTTCTAAAATACGCTTGGCTAACAGAGAAGGCTCTTCTTGAGAAAGAAGACTGCTCCACTGCGAAAGGTTTGAAAGAAGTGTTGTTAGCCCACGTTGAGCTGCCCCTTTAATCATAACGGTTTGGAGCAAAAATCGAGCCGCCTCCAGCAAGCTTAAATTCTGCTCACGGGCTGTTTCATGCAAAAGTTGAACCGTTGTTTCTCCAATGCCTCGACGGGGTGTATTTAAAATACGCTCAAAAGCAAGACTGTCTCGGGGCTGAACCACAATTCGTAAGTAAGCAATGGCATCTCTAATTTCAAGACGTTCGTAAAAACGAAGTCCACCAATTACGCGATAAGGAATCGCGATATTTAAAAGACGTTCTTCAAAAGAACGTGTTTGAAACCCCGCTCTTACTAAAATTGCCATTTCTGACAAAGGATATCCCTTGAGGTGAAGATTTTCAATTTCATCGCTTACAAAGCGGGCTTCTTCGCTTCCATCCCACATTCCTTTAACCTTAATTTTATGGCCACTACTTTCTTCTGTCCAAAGGGTTTTGCCAAGTCGGCCTTCATTATGGGAGATAAGATGGGATGCTGCTTTGAGAATATGGGGAGTCGATCTATAATTTTGCTCAAGTCTTATAATTTGGGCGTCTTTAAAGTCTTGTTCAAAGCGCAAAATATTACCAACTTCAGCGCCACGCCAACCATAAATAGATTGATCATCATCTCCAACGCAACAAATGGAATGTGTTTTTTGAGCAAGAAGACGCAGCCATAGATACTGTGCAATATTCGTATCTTGGTATTCATCAACAAGAATGAATTTAAATTTATTCTGATAATGCTCTAAAACATCCGGAAATGATCTAAAGAGTGTTATGGTATGAAGAATAAGATCTCCAAAATCGACAGCATTTAAAATTTTCAATCGTTGTTGATAGAGCGTGTATATATGAGAGACTTTGGGAAGCGTTAAAAGCTCTTTCGGAGCATGGGATATTTGTTCAGGTGTTAAAGCTTGATCTTTTAAACGGCTAATTGCATATTCATAAGCACGTGCTGGATAGTGTTTATCATCTATATTTTCAAGCTTTAAAAGCTCTTTGATAAGACGAAGTTGATCATCTTTATCTAAAATTGTAAACGAAGTTTCAAGGCCCAAGAGTTCAGCATGACTTCTGAGTATACGCGAACAAAGTGAATGAAAAGTTCCAAGCCAAAGCCCTTCAACAGAATGACCAAGGAGATCTCCAACCCGTTGTTTCATTTCTTGTGCTGCTTTATTTGTAAATGTAACGGCAAGAATTTCGGAAGGATAGGCTCTCTGGGTATTGAGAATATGGACAATACGTGAAATCAAAACACGTGTTTTTCCGGTGCCAGCTCCTGCAAGAACAAGAAGGGGCCCATCAAGATTTAGGACAGCTTGTTGTTGAGGCGTGTTTAAGGTTTCCAAAAAAGAAAAAGAGGATAAAATGTCATGGTTCATGTATTTTAATCCTCCTCATGCTCAGGGGTGAAGATAAGACAAAAGTCCAACAATTGTCCCTGACAACATCGTTGACAGGGTTCCAGCAAATACAGCCTTAAATCCGAGAGAAATAATGTCTTTCCTTCTTTCTGGGGCCATCATGCCAAGGCCTCCAATTTGGATTCCAATACTTGAAAAGTTTGCAAATCCACACAAAGCATAAACCATAATTAAACGGCTGTGAGGGCTTAAGGTTTCATGGGACATTTTTGAAAGTTCACTGAATGCATAAATTTCATTTAAAATTGTTTTGGTTCCTAAAAGACTTCCAGCGATTTTCGCGTCTGCCCAAGGTATCCCCATAAGCCATGTAAAAGGAGCCATGATGGTTCCTAAAATTCTTTGAAGTGTTAAAGGTTCCCCATAAATATTTGGAACAAAATACGTCAGTCCTTTATTAAGAAGAGCAACGAGGGCAACAAAGACAATTAAAACCGCGACGATATTGATAAAGAGACGAATTCCATCGGAGGCCCCTCTTGAAATGGCATCCATGGTACTCGTAAATTCATAAGGCATAACAAGATTCCCAGATGTAACAGCGCCTACTTGAGGGATCATAATGCGTGAGAGGGTAATAGCAGCCGGCACGCTAATAATGGAAGCTGTTAAAATATGAGAGAGAACATTTGGAACTGAAGATTCTAAAATCGCTGCATACAAAGCCATAATGGTTCCCGAAGTTGTTGCCATCCCGAGCGTCATGACTGTAAAAAGTTCACTTCTCGAAAGATCATTTAGATAAGGACGAATCAGAAGGGGAGCTTCGGTTTGCCCTAAAAAAACTTTTGCAGCACCACAGACACCCAAAGCTCCTCCAATGCCCATAATTCGTTGAAGAAACCAAGAAAGTCCACGCACAACAGCAGGCAGAATACGCCAATAAAAAAGAAGCATTGAAATCGCACTTACAACAAAAATAAGCGGAAGAGCTTGAAACGCCATACTAAAGGTATTTCCATTTTCGACGACATGAAAAGGAACAGCGCCTCCTCCGATATATCCAAAAACAAAGCTTGTTCCTTGAAGTGTTGCTTCTTTCAAAATGGTAACGCCCCGTCCAAGTGTTAAGAAAAAATCTCGAATAAAACTAATTTCAGTTAAAGCAAGGGCAAGAATAAATTGGGTAAAAAGGCCAATAAGAATTGCTTTAAGACTTACTTTTTTTCGATCTTCACTCAGAATCCAACATAAACTTACAAAAAATAAAATACCAAAAAGTCCTTGGATATACATGTGTCCCTCATGTTAAAATTGATATGTTAAAGTAAGAATCGATTTTGAACCGAAAAGAAATTAGAAGAAGATGCACGCGTTAAAAAACCTTTTTTGAAGAGAAATCACTAAGAAAGATTGTACTTTTCTCCTCACTCTATTAAGTTAATAGACCATAAGTGTTTTAAAAGAAAGATCCAAAAATGAAGAAAGAAATATATCGTGTCGATAATAGGTAATTTTTACGAGATTGTCTTTGGACTCCTATGCTTTTGTGGAGGAGGACTTTTTTTATGGATCTATCTGCATTTTAAATATTCCAGTATAAAACATATTTTAACGGAGACAGAAGGTCAATTAGAAAGAGAACAAGCATCCAATGCTCTTCTTCATTCAAAAATTTTAGAAGAAATTGAAAAAAGAACAATTTTTGAAACTCAGTGTCAAAATTTTCAGGATAAAATTAAGCTTTTGGAAGAAGCAGAACAGCGTTTAATGACAACCTTTAAAGGCCTTTCTGCAGATGCTTTGCGTGCAAACAACCAGTCCTTTTTGGATCTTGCGCAAAGTGTGTTTGAGAAATTTCATGATAAATCTATAGGAGATATGGCACAACGGCATAAATCCATTGAAGAAATGATGATTCCTTTAAAAGAAACACTTGGGGTCTTAGATCATAAAATTCATGAAGTTGAAAAGTCACGTATTGGGGCTTATGAATCTATAAAGCAGCAGATTCATGATCTTGTTGAGACACAAAGAGATTTAAAAAAAGAAACGACAAATCTTGTGAAAGCACTCAGAACGCCTCATGTGCGCGGACGATGGGGGGAAATACAACTTCGACGTGTTGTCGAAATGGCAGGCATGGTTTCTCAATGCGATTTTTTAGAGCAAGTCCAAGGTGAAGACGAAAACATGCGTCGAACGCGCCCTGATATGATTGTAAAACTCCCAGGGGGAAAGAGTATCATTATTGACTCAAAAGTTCCTCTTATGGCATATCTTGAATCTCTTGAGGCGCACGATGAAGCAACGCGTCTTGAAAAGTTGAGAGAGCATGCGCGTCAAGTTAAATCACACATTTACGCTCTTTCTCAACGGAGTTATTGGGATCAATTCTCCCATTCTCCTGAATTTGTTGTTTTGTTTTTGCCAGGAGAGTCTTTTTTTAGTGCAGCACTTGATCAAGACCCAACTCTTATCGAGCTTGGTGTTGATCAAAAAGTTATTCTTTCAACGCCGACAACGCTCATTGCTTTGCTTAGAGCTGTAAGTTATGGATGGCGACAAGAAAAAATTGCTGAAAATGCTCGAAAAATATCGGACCTTGGCAAAGATCTTTATAATCGGCTTGAGGGGATGGGAAAATATTTAACACGTTTAGGGCGGTCATTGGGTGGGGCTGTTGATGCCTATAACCAAACAGTTGGAACTTTTGAAAGCAGGATTCTTGTTACAGCACGGAAGTTTAAAGACCTTGAAGCTGTTCCTGAGGGTGAAGGAATTGACATTTTAAAACCACTTGATCATCACATTCGCAATACCCAAATGTCTTCTGCTGCCGAGGATCTTGACGTTCTCTTAGAAAAAAATGATCATACACTAAAAAATAAGGAGTAAGAAAATCTCATGGCTATTTTAATATCCTCATTAATTATATTTGGGCTGCTTGGAATTTCTGCCTATCTTTCAGCTTCTGAAACAGCTCTTTTGTCTGCGTCACGTTTTAAATTATTTCAGCTTCGAAAAAAGGGCTCTAAAAAAGCTGCCTTGGTTGAATCCTTACAAGACCGTATTGAGCAAGTTATTGGATCAGTTCTCCTTTATAATACACTTGCAAATACATGCGCTTCTTCTTTGGCGACAGGTGTTTTTATGACGCTTGCAGGAGAAGCTGGTATTGCTTATACAACCGTCGTTATGACGGTATTTGTTTTATTTTTTGGAGAAGTCGTTCCAAAAATGTTTGCTGTGAATAACCCAGAAAAAGTTGGTTTGTTTGTTGCGCCTATTGTTGGGGTTCTTGTGAGGATCGCAAGTCCTATTACAAGCCTTTTAAGGTATCTTGCCCGGATATTTTTATCTTTTTTGAATGTTGAAATTAAACCAGAAGCTTCCTTTGCGTCTGTTCGAGAAGAATTAAGAGGAATTATTGATTATCATGTTGGAACGCGTGTTGAGGTTATTCATGAACGCGCTATGATTAATAGCATCTTAGATCTTGATTCAGTGACAGTGGATGAAATCATTGTTCATCGGAAAAATGTGACGATGGTTAATGCTGACTTGCCACCATCAGAAATTGTAGATCAAGTTTTAAAAAGTCCCTATACGCGTCTTCCCATATGGAAAAATAATCCTGATAATATTATTGGAATTCTTCATGTAAAAGAGCTCTTAAGAGCTGTTCGGTCTCATAAAGGACCCCTCGATAAAATGGATATTTTAAAAGTTGCAACAAAACCTTGGTTCATTCCTGAGACCACAACACTCCTTGCACAATTGCAGGCCTTTCGTGATCGCCGTGAACATTTTTCATTGGTTGTTGATGAGTATGGTGCTTTATTAGGAACGATAACGCTTGAAGATATTTTAGAAGAAATCGTTGGAGATATTGCTGATGAATACGATGTTAATATTAAAGGAGTTACGGTTGAGCCAGGTGGCTCATTTCTTGTGGCTGGATTCGTGACAATTCGAGATTTAAATCGTGAATTTGAATGGAAGCTCCCAGATGAAGAGGCTGCAACCCTTGCTGGGCTCATTTTATATGAAACAGCAAAGATCCCTGAACAGGGGCAAGTTTTTATGATTCATGGGTTTCGGATTGAAATTGTAGAAAGAACGCGCAATCAAATTACATTATTGCGGGTTACTGCTCCTTCATCACCCGTGGATGAAAAAACTTTTGAAGAGTGATTCAGCAAGAGATTAAGAAGAGGTATTATTTTACCGCAAGTTTAACTCTTTGTATTTAAACGATTTTTAAATGTTTTTGTAAATTATTCTTGACGACTTTTTTTAAAGCGCGTAGGTAATCTTTAAAATGTTTTACAGAAATTTTAGGTGAATGATGAAAACCTTTTCAATTAAATCGGCTGATATTAAAAAAAATTGGTACATTGTAGATGCAGAAGGTCTTGTACTTGGACGTCTTGCATCGATTCTTGCCAATGTTGTTCGTGGGAAACATAAGCCCGAGTATACACCTCATATGGATTGTGGTGATTATGTGATTGTTATAAATGCCGATCGCATTGAGCTTACAGGCGCAAAATTAGATCATAAGAAGTTCTATTGGCATACAGGACATCCTGGAGGCATTAAAGAACGCACAATGAAAGAAATCTTAGAAAGTGCACATCCAGAACGCGTGATTTTAAAAGCCGTTGAACGTATGATACCAAAAGGTCCTTTAGGGCGGCGTCAGCTTAAAAATCTTTTTGTATATGGCGGGGCAAATCATCCCCATGAAGCCCAAACTCCTGTCCCCCTTAATATTGCTGATCGCAATCCAAAAAATAAGAGGATTAAATAAATGGCGAAATCAAAAGCAGATCTTACAGATTTGAAAGAGATTGTTTCCGAAGTTGAAGTCGTGGAAACTGAAAAGAAAATTGTTTATGTTCAAAAGCTGGATGCTCAAGGTCGTGCCTATGCAACAGGAAAGAGAAAGAATGCGATTGCACGTGTTTGGATTAAACCTGGTAAAGGCAAAATTACGATCAATGACCGTGATTTAACAGTTTATTTTGCGCGCCCTGTTTTACGTATGCTTATTCACCAACCCCTTGATGTTGTAGCGCGCACAGGTCAGTATGATGTTGTTTGCTATGTGAGTGGTGGTGGTCTTTTTGGACAAGCAGGTGCCGTTCGACACGGAATTTCTAAGGCGCTCGCTCACTTTGAACCCGATTTACGCGGAATCCTGAAGGCAAATGGGTTTTTAACACGTGACTCACGTGTGGTTGAACGTAAGAAATATGGTCGTAAAAAAGCCCGTCGCCGTTTCCAATTCTCAAAACGTTAGACCCAAAAAAGTGTTTCTTAAAAACCTCCCTCTTTAGGGAGGTTTTTTATTTTTTTAATTTAGCGTCTTGACGGATATGGGTTAATCTATTTACATACAGGAGAAGATTCTCAAATCTATGTTTTCTTCTATTTAATTTAAAGCACTATTTTTAAGGTCTTTTAGGATAATTTTAGAGGGGTATTTTATGAAAAAATATTTATTAGCGTTTTTTCTTTATTTAATTTTTCAAGGGGTTTTCTTTCCTCTTTTTGCAATGGAGTCTGAAGATCCTGATTATGTCGCATTTATGAACAAAGTAAATTTATGCCAAACGAAAATACGGGGTCTAGAGCAGCATATTAATATTATGACTGATTGTTCTGAAGGAAGACTACTCGCCCTTAAGGCATTAAGACAAGAGACTGAAAAAGAAGCTCAAACAGATTTACAATTAAAAGCCTTATCAGATGCTCTCATGTCTTTAAAGGAAAGAGGCTCTGTGCTTGGTGACCTAAAATACCCTGCTTTTAAAGAAAGAAAAAAAGAAAACGATGAGTTGTTCGGCGACATTCGTTCTACCTACCTTCAGATACTTGGTGAATTTACAGAATTGCAAGAAAGCATGAAATTTTCTCCTTTTGAGGATAGGGCTCAATTGATATCTGAATTGCATGCTGCTGTTCGAGGGGAGAGAGATGCCTATAAGATGCTTGCAGAACATCTCGTGACAAGACAGAATCAAACCTCAGATTCTTCTGAAACATCTGCGACAGCGCCATCAACACGTCAAGAGCAAGAAAGAGACAAGCCTATTGACAGGAAGGCTGCCGCAGACTCTGAAAAAGATGATAGAGCTGACGCATCTTCTTCTGATGCTCATCTTTTTGCTCTTGTTTCATTAGGACATGGAAGGCAATTACAACAGGGGGCCTCTTCTCCAGTTTTAAAACTTGTGGGTGCCCAATATGTGAGTCCAGCACAACCTATGGTTGCTGAAATGTTTTTAAGATTTCAGGACCAGAACACAAAGGTATTTTTAAGGAAGTATATAGAAAATCCTTCGAGGTATGATGATCTAAAGGATCTACTTAAATCAACCATTGGAATGGAATTAGCTCTGAATGAAAGATTCCTCCTTATTTTGAATAAAGTAGACAATGATCTTTCTGTGGATGCTCGATTGGTTTTTGAGGGCCCAAAAGAAAAAGCAGAAATAGATATGATTCAATATCTTATTGGGTTTTATAGAACGTTTTTTGCACATCGAACTTCTTTTTTAAGAGACCTCTTTCAGAATTTTAAATCTCCAAAACCACAACGACAGCTGATTTTCTTGAAATCGGATAAGTCGGATGACGAAAATAAACAGATTAAAGAAATGGTCACTATATTTAGAAATCTTTTCTTATTGTTGACGGATGTTAGAGAAAACTATTTCAGGTCTGATGTTCCAAGAGATGTTCAGCTTATAACTAAGATGATTAAAGATATGATAAAGAAGGGTTACAACAGAACCAATCCTGGTATGGGTACTTCTTCTTACTCTACATGGAATTCCTTTAGCCCGGAGACTTTCTTCGAACCTCTTGGAAGTGATTTTTTAGATCCTTCCTCTCTTGATAAGGAGTTTTTGTCCCTAAAAGATTATTTAAACCAAATTCAAAGAAATTTATCAGAGATGACAGTTATAGAAAAAGCCGAGTTCCGTCATTTTTTTGAAAACCAATAATGGGGAGATAGAAGGTTTTCGACATACTTTGTGAAAGGGTTTTTTTGGCTGTTTAAACTTTTTATTTTGCTCTCTAAAAGAGATTTTCCCCAGAATATATGTTCTGGGGAGGATAAAATTAATAAAGAATAATATTTGTTATTTTGTGCGCTGCATTTCTTCTCTTTCTGTTTGTGGGCGGGGTGCTTCTTTTGGAGCACTTATTTCTTTTGGTTGTGAATGAAATTGTGTTGCGGGTTTTTTTGGTTGAGATGTGGGACGTGTCTTGGGCTGTCCCGTATAGGAAGACGTTGAGGAATGTTGCTTCCCAACGTTTTCTTTTAAACTGTGGCCATAAATGCTTGGAATCTTACTCAGTGTAGAAGGGGTTCCTCTGTTAGGCTCAGCTTCAGGTTTAGGTAAAGCTTTCAAGCGTGTTTGTACAAAATCAGAAAGGTTTTTTAATTTTCCCGAAGGAGCCTTCCTGATGTCATCTATGATTCTTTTTGTTTGGTTTGGAGAAAGTTTTTCTTTCCTTATAAGTACAATTACTTTTGCAACTTCCAAAGTAATTTCTGCCTGTGAAAGATTTGAATTATAAAGATGTTCTTCAGTCGCAATAAGAAATTTTTTATCATCCCGGGTGAGCCTTGGATTTTCCCCGAGTTTCTTAAGATACTTGCTTACATTATCTTGTTGGGTTTTGATGCGCGGCGCCCATACAGTCATATACTTTGGGGTAAGATCAGTTTTCGTTAACTTGGTGAGAGGCACTCCTTGATTATGAAGATATAACGCACGTCCAAAAGTACCTTCAGAAATGAAATCCTCTTTCCCATATATTTCTTTTAACTTCTGCATTACGGCATGTATGTGCTTGAAAGCCTTTTCAAGATTTCTCTTTTTTTCTTCTGGATGGTCTTTATACTGCTCTACAATAGAATGTATCATTAGAACGGTTTCAGGGGTTATAGGAGCATCGTTCTGATGCAAAATCTTAATTGCATCATCAACAGCTTTATTTGTATAAGCACGAACGGCTTCTGGAGAAAGAACCTTACCTTCTTGTTTGAGTGCATCATCCATTAATTTTAGGGCAATTTGAAGTTTTATTTCTGCAATTTGAGGGGTTTTATCTTTGAAACCTTGTATTAAGAGTTTTATTTCACCAGCTGCTCTCTCGAGTGTATTTTTTAATTCATCGGGGCTTAAAGCGTCTTGGGGGCCATGTCCGGATGCATGTAATATCTCAAAAAAGTGAGTAATCATTGAACCCGAGAACTCTATGTGATGCGTTTTAGCGGCGTTTGCCATTTCTTTAATGATGATTGCGACATTTTTCAAAGATGGAAAATTTCCAGTTTCTTCTCTAATTTTCGTTATATGCTCCAAAACAGCATCGATAATTTGTTCATTTTTTTCCGATGAGCTGGGCGTAATTGAGATAACTTTTTCTTCTGAGAGAGCAGAAATAACGTCATCTTGCAGGCCTTCCCATTCTTTATTGCTTTTTAGAGGGACTGCTTCTGCGTGAAGCGAAGAGGAAGATTCTACACGTCTTTCTAAAGTGCTTGGAATATTTGAATTTTCTATAGTCTGTCTATCTAGACCACTATCCGCTCTAGGAAGAAAAAAGTCAGAGGGATTATCCGGGGAGACAGGGGCGGACAATGATTCAGATTGAAGGGCATAAAGATTTTGAGTTCCTGCGCTTAGAGAAAGAAGAGAGATTAAAGCAAAACGAGAAAGAGATGATTTCATAGTAAAAGTGCTCCCAGTAGTTTATTTTAAATTAATTTATTACGACTTTATTAAGATAACATACTTTCATAAAAAGAACAAGACAAAGAATTTACATCCTTATGTACCATATTCTTTCTATCCCGAAAAATGCTGCAAAAAAAAGAAAAGCAAGAAAAAGAAAGAGTGCCGTGTATTTTAAGTATAAAACACAGAGTTTAATCTGAAAGACAGTTTCTATATAGGAGAGTTTTCCCCTGGACACGCGTCCTGGGGAAAAAATTGCTAAAAAATCAAATACATTTATTTTATAGACCGTGTTTCTTTTTCTCTTTCTGAGCTTGGTTCCTGTCTTTGAGAACGAGAAGGTTTCAAAGAATCTTGTTTCCTTGTGCTTGCCGATCTAATTGTCGTTTTTGGATGAGAAGAAGTAGCCGCTCTAGGATTTACTTTTTGTCCTTGCGGCAAATGGGAAGAGGGTTGGCCAGCAGTATATCCTAGGCGTTCGTTTTTTAAAACAGGTGCACCATGAATAATTGGAACTTTATCATATATATAAGGCTGACCATTGGAATGAGATGAGGTTCTCAAGCGTATGCTGACAAATTGTGCAAGGTTTTTTAACGTACTGGAAGAAGCTTTTCTGATTTCATCTATTATATCATTTGTCTGTTGAGTAGAAACCTTTTCCTTTCTTAAAAGAGAAATTGTTTTTGCAATTTCCGCAGGAATATCATCTTGTGAAAGTCCGGAATTATGATAACGCTCTTCCACTACGCTTAATAATTCTTTGTCTTTAAGCGTAAGAGTTGAATTCTCTCCTAGTTTCACAAGGTTAGTACTCACAGCCTCTTGTTGAGCTAGGGTGCGTGTCCTCCATATAGGAAAATAATTAGGATGAAGAGAAGTTTTTGTGATCAAGTATATTGGTAATCCTTCACTGTAAAGATCATACGCATGTTCTAAAGAACCTTTAGGGAGTGACTCATCTTTATATATTGTCTGAAGTTTACGCGTTAAGCTTTTTATTATACCAACAGTCTCATCAATTTTTGTTTTCTGTTCTTTCGGGGAGCTCTTATATGTTTCCTCAATAGAATGGATTAGTGCGACTGTCTCAATATTTATGGGGACATGATGCTTGGACAAAATTTCTATAGCAGGATCAAGAGAACGATTCGTCTCAGTACGGAGCTGAGCCAAAGAAAGAACTTGATCTTGGGATAGAGCCTTATACATTAGATTTAAGGCAAATTCATATTTTATTTTTGCAATTTGATGGGTCTCATTTTCGAATTCATTCTTTAGGGCTTTCATTTCATGTGCTGCATGAGTGAGGGTGTTTTGCAATTCAGATGGGCTAAGAGCGTCATGAGGTCCATGACCTGATGCGTGCAATACCTCAAAAAAATAAGCAATCATTTGGCCAGAGAACTCTAAGTGTTGTTCTTTAGCAGTCGTTGACATTTCTTTAATTATTCTCATGACATTTTCCAAAGAGGGAAGGTGTCCACTTTGCCCTTGAACATTCAGCATATGCAATATAATAGCTTGAATAATTTCTTTCCTTTTTGAAGAATAATCTGGCGTCATGGGAAGAATATTATCTTTAGAAAGAGCTTCGGTAATTTTTTTTGTTAGAGATGGGTTAATAAGAAGAGGATTTTCATGGAGAATTCTCATTTCACTTACTGCTTTATTAAGAACTTCTCTTATTTCAGATGCACTGAGAACTTCATGAGGTCCAAGATCTGCCTGACGCAATTTTTCAAAAAGGTAATTAATCAAAGGGCCACAGAACACTAAGGGACGCGCTTTACTCGCAATTTTCATTTCTTTAACAATTTTTGTAACCATTTCTAAAGATGGAAGCTTTCCAGTGTGGAGTTGAATATTCATCATATGCAGCATAACCGTATCAACAATCTGTTGGTTTTGGAAAGATGAACTTTGGAAAATAATATTTTTATTTAAAAAAGCACGGGTAATTTTTGGTCTCAGATCCTGTGATAAAACTTTAAATTTCGCTGCTGTTTTATCGAGTATGCTTTCAATTTCAATGAGATTTATAGGGGCAAGCGATCGATGTTCTAAATGAACGACTTCAAAACAATATGTAATAAAAGGACCAGATAGTTCTAAGTGATGCGCTTTGGCAGCTCTATCTATTTTTGTAAAGACCATTATGGCATTTTCTAAAGGCGAAAAAGTTCCATTTCGATGGTAAAGGTTAAACAATTGGCTGTTAATGACGTCAATAGTCTCTTGGTTTTGCAGAGAAGAATCTAACGAGATGATTCTTTTTTCTTTAAGAGCGGCGATAACCCTTTCCGAAAAGTTAATTAATTTTTCTTGATCGCTGCGTAGTGACGCTTGAGAGGAGCTTACATTCGAGGTATTTGAAGGAGTTGGGTCGGACGATAGAATGGGTGGGCGAGGGTTTTGACGTAAAACCGTCCTGTCTTGATTTATGTCCTTATTCGAAAGGCTATCAGCAGTAGGTACAAAAAATTCAGAGGGAGCATCAGATAAATTGTTGGGCTTAGGGGTATGCAATGATTCAGATTGGAGAGCATAAAGATTTTGAGCTCCTGCGCTTAGAGAAAGAAGAGAGATTAAAGCAAAACGACAAAGAGATGATTTCATGGTAAAAGTGCTCCCTGTATTTTGTTTTTGAATTAATTTTTTAGAACTATATTAAGATAACTTACTTTCATAAAGGGAACAAGACAAAGAATTTACATACTTTTGCAGCCTATTCATTTTTTTCAGAAAAAGCGTGGTTTGAGTCTTAATTTAGGTGAGCTTATTAATTCAAATTTTAGAAAATAGAAGGCACTTTTCTTCCATGAAGGGAATAAACAAATATACCCGACAGAATAGATTGTTCTTGGCTATGAAAAAGCTTATGACCAAACGCCGCCAAAATCGACGCAGGCAGCTTCAGCTTCGATGCGTTGGGATCTCTCCTTAAATCAATGTCTGCCTGAATTTAGAAAATCTGTCTTTTTTTAAGAGAGAAAGGATGTTAACTTTATGGAGTTATTGACCATTTCTAATATTTGGATTATGTATCTCTTTTAAGATAGCAAGCTTTCTCAATTCCTCGCGTGCAGCTAATATTTGATCTCGAAGATAAAATTTTACAAAGCCAACTTTGTCTATATTGGGTAATATCACGCTCCCTCCTTCAAAGACGGGAAGAGTCGATGTTAGAATTGTAATAATTCTTCCATTATAAATGTATGCCACTGAATCAGGCAGAGCAAGCTTTTGATGAGATCCTTTCCCCCCTTCTTTTGTACATCCCAGACTTATAAAATATCTTTCAAATTCTTCTCTTGAAATATCCCAATTATTTGCACTAATTTTTTCCTCAACCTGTCGTGCACTTGTGGTTAAAACATCCCCATATAAATCCAAAATTGTTCGAGGGTCATTTTCTAAAAGATGTTGAAGCTCAATTTTGCGTCTTGCCTCTTCATCCTCCTCTTCCTCATCAACATTTTCTGCTTCAGCAGCTGCAGCATTTAAACTTCTCTGCCTCGCTGCTTCTCGCTCAGCTTCTCGTTTAGCATGATTACGTTTTTTCTTTTCTTTATCATCCACTCTTGTTGGGGTAGTGCCAGAAAGAAAAACAGAGGGAGACGCAGCTGCCTTCGAAGCTTCCATTCTTTTCTCTGGTAAAATTTCTGGTTTTACAGAAGAAGCTCGAGAGGTAAGTTTTTGAGAGTCTTTTAAAGCATGCTCAGAAAACTTTTTTAAATGTTCTCTTATTTGTGTATAATACTTTACATTTCTTGTGTGACGCTCTTCCTGTTTTTTCTTTAAATAGGCTCTCTTCTCTGCTTGTGTTTCAAGCATCAACAGATAAAGGTCCTCTGGTTCTCCCATAAAGTTTTTAATTTGGGCTCTGAGTAACTTTATCGAGCTTTCCATATCGTGAAAATGATGCTGTGTTGCATCAAGGCGCTCGAGTGCTTCTTTATGTGCTCCTCCTTTTGTTAAACTTAAGATTGTCCCTAAAATGATAAAACCGTTTTTTTCTGAAGTTGATGTGCAGAAAAACTCATAAAGTTCTTTTAAAGAGGCCTCTTTTGAAGCAGATGGATCTTCTGCAGCACATGCCTTGGATCGGTCAACACATAAAGCGCTCTTTCGGGAGGATAAATCTGCAATATTTTTTTCAAATGTCTGCAAGACGTCTAAAAAAGAAGTAATGTCTGAATGGGGAGACCATGTGAGGATAAGCTGTTCTAATGGCATAGAGAATAAGGTAATTTTAGCTCTAACATCTCCCTCTTCTGCAAAAGGCTGTACCATCCTTGCCAAACTTGCATGAGCCGATTGGACTTCCTCGCGTTTTGGACGGGGAGCTCCTTTATTTTTAGTTTTTATATTTTTTAAAAAGGCTTCTGTTACTATATACGAATCAGAGCCTTTAGGGATTCTTTTTAAATAAGATGTTGCAAGTTTATGATAAGATTCATTTCCTGTTTCTTGAAAGAGACGTGCATAGTTAATGCAGAGTCTATCATGAAACTGAAAAATTTTATCTTCTTCTGATTCCGGCGGAATATTGGAAAGGCGATGAAGTATCTGAAGAGAAAAATAAAGATGTGAGGTGTCTTGAGAAGACGGGCTATGTTGTGCTTTATCTATAGATTGAGTGGCAAACAGTCCTAGCATTCTCATCATCACATTTATAGTTTTTTGAAATTCCTTATTCTTACTTCTAAAGTCATGATAAAAAAAATAGTTTGCAGACCTTTTAACTTCTTCATAGTCAGAAAGGGCGTCATAAATACTTGCACGTGTTTGACAGTATGAAAAAACAAAGCTTGTGAGGTCATCTTCTTTTTCAAAAGATGATGTTGATGGAAAGTATGTGAGGACTGGTTTTGAAAGAGGTAAAAATTTATCAGGGTCAGGGATGCCCCCATTTCGTAAAGACCAATTTTCAAAAGATATGATATCAGCATATTGAATTTGTACTCCTTCTATGGTCAATTGAAGAGGAAGTGGAAAGTCTTTAGAAATTTTTTCTATGAGAGCTCTATTTTTTTGTGGAAGAATGTGATCATTTATATAGCTCATCTTTTTTTTGAAAGCTTCAACTTCATTCCAGCTTTTGAAACAAAGGGAAGGCAAAACCGGGCTTCTGAAAGATTCGTCAGGTGTGTGGGTTCATGGTTCCATTGCAAAAAGGGAGGAAGAGACAATGACTAAAGAAAGCATTAAGCTATAAAATTGCACTAAAAAATTCTTTTTCATAATTTTGAAATTATCCAAATTAATTTAAAAAAAGTGTATTAATGACTTTAATATATGGATTCATTAATAAAATTTCAACAACCAAAAATATAAAAAATTATATACTATACTCTTTACATGAAATTACTGGTTTCTATGTTACAACCCTCAGAAAAAGAATTTTAGGATACGTAAAATTCTTAACTTTAGCTTAAAAAGAGGATAAATGCAAAAATTTTTACTCTATAAACTGAAAATATTTTTTCTTTAATAATAAATCTAAGCTTCGAAATTAATTAACTTATTGATGGTTCTAATGAAAAATTTTATTTTTTGATTTTAATTAATTTGAATAATCTTTCAAAATATCTTAAGCAAATATTAAATATATTTAAATAAAGAAGGAAAGAGACTTATATCTTTTTATAAAACATCTGAATTTAAGGGATGAATGTAAACTTGTTGATCATCCTTGGTAAAGGGTTGTAATTTAAGCCAAGTACTCCATCCAAGATAAGAAGATTTTCCAAGAAGAAGATCCGGAACTTCTTCTTTTTTAAGGATAAGATTTAAATCAAAAGTAATTCCGAATCTTACATAAAGCGTCGTTAAATCACAAAGATTTTGAAAAGCGTTTTGTCCTCGAAAAAAAGAAGTGAATTGAGAAAAAGAAAGAGGTCCAAGAACAAGTGTAATAGCTCCAATTTTATCCCATTCGGATTTACCGAGGATGCTGTTTTCTCCAAGAGCATTAAATTTTCCAGCAAGTGTTCCTAAGCGTGTTTGTTGAGAATCTTTAAAAGATACCCATCTTCCTCTAAAATCTTTAACCTGAGTGGGGACCTTAAAATAATGTTTTATAACATTTTGAAGTCCTGCTTTAGAAGGATAAGCTTCCCAGAATAAACCAGCCATTCCAATAAGAGCAGAATCTGAAAGACTAAACTGATTTTCGAAAAGTGTATTTTTAAATCCAAATCCTAAAAAAGTACGGAGCATTTTTCCGATTGTTGAATCAGAAGCTTTTACATCAGAAAGTTCTGTTCTATATTTTTTACGGATTCGATAAAGAAGAGAGATAAGCCGATGGTTAAAAATATCTAAGAAATCCCGAAAGGTGTAATCTCTTGAACGCATTCGATCTAAAAGAATTTGTGTATAAGGAGCCGGCAGGGGTCCTTGCGCACCTGCGATGCCTAAAAAATTGACGTTTAAAATAGGCGGAGCATTCTCACGTGGAATAAGCGACGAGAGGTCACTTGATGTGAATTCAAAAGAAGCATTTGATTTAAAAAAAACAGATTCTTTTTGAGGATCAGCTGTCTCTCCAGGCGATATGGTTCCTGGTGTAAGATGATTTAAGATATGAACCATTTGCACAAATTCAAAAGCATACGCTTCTTTATAAATTTGTTCTTCTAAAGAAGGGGTTGTGTTCCGGAGAGAGGCGCCCATTGTTTCCAATATCCTTCTTGATTAAGTTTCTGAATATTAAGTTGTGTGAAAGAATTTAATGAAACATAAAGACCAAAAAATTGATTTAAAACGGCTGTAAAGAGAAAAGGAGATTTTCCTCCTGTTTTACTTTCATCAAGGGTTAATGTAATTGAGATTCCACGTGCAAAATTTCGCCATGCTTCATTTCCCATTCTTTCAACATTATAAGAGCATGCCATTCCAACGAGAGATTCTATTTCAGAATTACTTTCAGCATTCCCAAATTTAGTATAAAGATTAAGAATTCCCTGAAGTCTTTCTATGCTTTGAGGAGAATTTGAAAGGGAAAGTTTATTTAAAGAAAGTTGCGAAATTAAACCCCAGAGTGTTGCTCCCTCTGTTGGCGGGTAAACAGGGGATGTTGGAGATTTTAGACAAACAACGTTGTGAATGGGAAAAGATTCATTTACTTCTAAAAGAGTTCCTGCAGGAAGTTCTGGAGCAAGAGAACGATTCGTGCACAAAGTATAAGCAAAAATCGTTTCAAAACGAGATGGCGTCGCGGGATTAAAATCAAGATTTACGAAAGAAAGTTCAATGTCGGTTCCTGGAAGGCCAGATCTTGTGCTTGGAGTACGTCGTGCATACCAAAAAAATTCTTGAGAGGTTGTTGACGCTTCATAATCAAAAGAAAAATAAGGAGGAATGGTTTGTGTTGTAAGCCCATCTGGCGCGATGCCTTGAACAGAAATAAGGGAGTGAATTTCAGTGGTAAGTTCACGTCTTTGATCTGCAACAAGGCGATGCTCTGTTGTGTATTGTGATAATTTAAAAGGCTCTGAAATTTTTTTAAAAATGTTAATAATAGGGGTACATCCTAGACAAAAATTGTCTTTTGAAAGACTTAGTTTTAAAAGTATTTCTACATTTGATACAGGGATCAGAAGATCTATATTTGTTTCTGCAAGTGACATATCGAGATTTGAAATATCAAAAAAGAAAAATTTGTCTGTGCAATAATAATATTCAAGAAGAAGACCATAGGCTGGATGTGTGCGGCTTGAAAGAGGAAGAACAGTCTCTTCTTGTGAAAAACCGACGGGATTTAAGGAGTTTTTTGGAAGAATTTTAACTTGATCTCCTTCTTTAAGAGCAACTCCTAAAGGTTTCTCTCCTAAAAAAAGAGATTCATAAAGACTTGTTTGAAAGGCATTTGTTCCTTTGATATAAAAACGTAAGGACGTGCATCCAAGCGTTTTTAAAGGCTCCTCGAGGGTTGTGAGCCGAATTCGAAGACAATAAGGATCATTTGTAAAAAAATTTGGAAAATTATAAATATTTGTTTTGACGAGAGAAGCTTCTGAGACTTCAATAGGCCATAATTCAACATCATATCCTGTTTGAAATTGACATGTAACCCCTTCGCTTGCATAGGCAAAGACAGAGGTCTCTTTTGGAACTGAGAATCCTGAAGTTAATTTTCCTTTGGAAGGATCGACTTGGAATTGTGCAATGCTGAAAGAAGGAATAGGGTTTGAAAATTGAGGATAAAGAGCTTCGAGCAATGCCGTTGAAATTCTTGGAAATTCATTGTCAATATCTTGTTGCAAGGATGCTGTTAAAAATGCAAACGAATCGATAAGCCTGCTGACATGGGGATCTGAAATTTCATCGTGCCCAATATCTAGCCGTCTGGCTACTTTAGGATATTGAGCAGCAAAAATAGCCCCCATGTTTTTGAGATAGCTTCTTTCCCGTTCATAATAGGTTAATAAATTTAAAAAAGAGTTTTTCATGAAGGTGATCGTTGTGTATGGGAAGATGTTAAAGTAACATTGAAAGAAAGAGGTTCCGTCATTTCATTTATAATCAAATCTCCGCTAATTGTAGCTTGTAGCGTTTGAAAAGGGGGCATAAATTTTTCAAGAACAACACTAACATTTGTTAATCGAGATTCATTGCGTTCAATGGCCGTCTTAATTAGAAAGGTATAATAACTCCAAGTGGCTTGATTGCTCGCATCAAAATAGGAAAAATCAGGAAGACCATAAAGCTCTGGATATCCTTCAAATTGATCATTTTGAATAATTGCATTAAAAACATGAGCGGGTAGGGTAACACGTGTATTTAATAAATCAGAAATATTTGTAATAACAGAAGCTTGAAGCTCTTCTTTTGAGAAATATCTTAAAGGAGGTGCTTCTTCTTTTTGATCCGTATTAAGATCTTGAAGTTTTACAAATAAAGGGACAAAACTGCCCTCTTTCTTCCATTTTTTAAAAAGAGGATCCGTATTTTTTTTTAAAGGAATAACATCTGATGTCATGGAAGAACAAAATTCTATTTGACAGGGGCATTCGTTGTAAGATCAAATCCAGCTGAAACTTTACCACTTGCTGTCCCCGTATCTGCCACAGGAAAATAAGTTACTTTTATTGTATCAAATCCAAACCCCATTGTGGAAACATATTGGTTTTCATAGAAAGAAGAGAGACGACAATTGGTGAGGTCAATTTGAGAGTCAATTTGTGCCGTTGTTCCAATATTTCTCAGAAAGTAAAGCGAGACGTTTCCAACATTCGCTCCGGTACAAATACTTTGAATGCCTGTTTCAACATAAGCGTCATCTGGACAAACAACAATGAGATCTTCAACAATAACATTCCCACTTGCTTGAAGCTGCCCATCTTTTCCTTCAACTGATTTTCTGCGGGCAGCAAACGAAAACCCATAAACTTCAATCGCTTTTGAAATCGATCCTGCCTTTGATACGCCGGGAATATTGGCAATCGTCATAAGAATCGAGGGTGCTTCGTTAATGCCTTCATCTTTATTGGAAAGCGCGATAACTTTCTTAATGGCAGCTGGTAAATCAGGATCTTCAAGTGTGGAAGCAAAATTACTTGCTTCAGTAAGTGTTTGATTTAAAAGAAAAGAGGGATTTGGAACAGTTAAGGTAGCCATGGTAGTCTCCATATGGTTTTCATGAATATATTTCTTATTTTTGTTTGTCCTCTTTAACCCGTGGCGGAGGTATTAATGTTTGTTGAGGCTGAGGTTTTTCCAGCTGCTTTTTGATTTTGACCTATGGAGGAACGTGTCTGCTTTAGACTGTCAAATGTCATCGTAAAAGAGCATAACCCTCCATCCCGATCTCCTTGCATAGCCCATTCAATAAGATAAACATTGGTTAGAACTAAAACACGTTGGGTTTGAGCTGTTTTGCCATCAGAGATAAGTTCTGTAATTGTAATTGTTCCAACGTTGTTTCCATTACAGAGAGCTTGAAACGCCATGGGTGTCACGCTTCCAAAAGGTGCAATAACTGTAATCGGTGATATTCCTGGGTTTGTAAGATTACGATTTCCAGAGCGTGTTGGACGAAAAGGATTTTTAATAATAACAGCAGGAAAGCTTTCTACCCGGACCGCATTTGTATATCCTGTTGTTGCAACATTTCCGGCAAGCAGACTTGCTTGTGAGGACTGTAAGACAATGTTAACATTATTACCCATGGTATTTCTCCCGCATCGATTTTAGAAAATCTATAAGTTGGTGAGCATTTTTTATTTTTTAGAATTTTTTTAAAGGTGAGGATCAACCTCCTGCAGGAGGTGGAAGGGTTGCAACGAGCCTTAAGGAAGCTGTCAGTTCTTCGAGTTGGAAGTGAGGTCTTAAGAAGACGGTTGCTTTGTAGTTGCCTGGACTTCCAGGAACGTCAAAAACATCGACGCGTGCTTCTCTTAAAGGATATTCAGCCTTTAACTCTTCGGGTGCATTGTCATTCAAAAGCACATAATTTGCGATCCATGTTTGAAGATAATTTTCAACATTATCTTTTGTCATGAAACTGCCAATTTTATCCCGCATAATGGACTTGATATAATGGGCAAAACGGCAAGCTGCAAGCATATAGGTGATTCGTGCAGAAAGTTGAGCATTTGAGTTTGCTTCTGCTGTGTTATAAACAATCGGTTGTTGGATCGTTTGTGCTCCAAAGAAGGCAGCTTTATTTGTTCCTTTACAATAACAAAGTGCGACAAAGCCTAAGTCACTTAATTCTTTTTCGCGCCGATCTGTAATTGCGATTTCAGTTGGGCATTTCAGAGCAATATCACCTTCTGTTGTTTTGAAGGTATAAGCAGGAAGACCTTCCACAAGCCCGCCCCCTTCAACGCCACGTATGGCAGCTGTCCAGTTATAAAGGAAGAAAGCGTTTGTAATACGTTGCCCATAGGCATAAGCCGTATTTCCCCAACAGAATTTTGAATTATCGGTTCCTGTAACATCTTCCACAAAATTCATCCCGTCAACAGGAACAGTATTGGGACCATAAGGAAGACGCATGAGCACGCGTGGGAGTGTCAAAACAATATATCGAGAATCTTCTGTTTGGCGCAAAGCATTCCATTCTGCATATTCAACACTATCAAAGATACTTGCTAAGTCGCGCGGAACACCAAGATTCGTAAATGTATCCAAGTTGAACATTGTTGGATCTGCAGCTGCAATGAAAGGTGCAAAAGCAGCAGCAGCGACGCCAGACATTTTGCTTAAAAAGGCCATATCTTGAGGATTGGGTCCAAAATAATAGTCTCCAACTAAACAAGAATAAGGATTCCCACCAAAAGTACCGTATTCTTCTTCATAAATCTTTTTAAACAATTGACTTTGGTCGAATTCAACGGCTTTTTGAAGATCATCAAGAAGTTCTTCTTTTGTTGCATGAAGAACACGTAACTTTAATTCTGTTCCTGTAAAAGTATTCATGACGAGATAATTAAGACCGCGCCAAGAACCTTCTAACTTTGAGAACTGTGGATCATGTAGAATTAAATTAATCTGATTGGACAAAAGAGTGTCAATAGCTTGGATACGTTGATTTATAAACGCAACACAATCAGTTGTTGACACGGGTTCTTGTTCTTGGATTTGATTAAGGAACTCTTGAACCATCTGACGTGCATACGGCACTTGAGAAGGATCCCTGGCGAGTTTACCAGTTTGGATCATTTGGTCTAAAAAATTTCCAGCGGGTGCTGAAGTTGTTGTCCCTGGAGCTTGTGTTGGATCGGCCATTCTTTCGTACTCCCCGTCTCGTTTAGATTTTTTACTTTATTTAAATGACGAATGTAACTTATTAAGTAGATGATTTTGGTTGAACATCACCTGGCTTTGCGTCTGCTTGTGCGGTTTCAGCTTGAACCTCGCCTTGGAGGCTCTTTTGGAGAGCTGAGCTTGCAATAATTTCCTGGAGATACCCATCTAACGTATCATTTCCGTCTAACTTTGTTAAGAGATCAGAAAGATGTTGACGCGCTGTCAAAAGTTGATTGAGCTCGGGAACTTGCCCTGCGATATTGATAGGGTTAAAATCATCCATTGTATTGAATGTAAGGAGTATATTAAGGTCTCCTCCCTCATTCGTAAGCACGTTTGGAACGCGCAAAGGAAGCGTAGGTGCCATTTTTCCCATAACAGTATTAAAGCTACCGGAATCAATTTCTATGAATTTTCGGTCTTTAAGTTTGGTGGGTGGATTTAAAGGAACGCCCAAAAGATCAGCCATAATTCCAACAACAAAAGGAAGTTGTTTCATAATAATGGCATCACCAATTTCAACGTCGTATGTAATTTCGACACGTGGTGGACGAATTTTTTCAAGAAGATGTTGGGTACTTTCTGTCATAGCAGCTCCCAGTATTTTTATTGTTTGTTTCTACTTTGTTTATATCTTTTACATTTTTGTTTACGATATTATAAAAGATATTCCGAACTATTATGTATTAATTATTATATTCTACCTCTTTTTTGGAGAAATCAAGTTAAAATAACATAAAAAAATAAAAACCTTTTAAATTTTCTTTTTAAAGAGGGCCAAAAAAATAAATTTTACCTTAACCATTTTAAAATGTAGTGTGCGTTCTATAAACTCAAAAAATCAGTAAATTTAGATGCTTTCTCATATATCTTTGAAGCAGCTCTGATCCCTTATAATTCTTTTCTTTCCTATTCTCTAAGTTTTACGGTATATTTTTCCCTAAACGCGACTTTCTTTTTAAAGTTATTCGTTTATAAGAGGCAACGTCATCTTCTCCTCAATAAGTCATTTTAAGTGACTTAATGAAAAGTAAAAGATACAGAGGTTAATGAGGTATATTAAAGGATTTAGCATGCCACAAATACCTTTCTCAAAAATCTGATTGGTCTTATTTTAGAATATAAAATTGCACAAAAAGAAGATAATTTAAAGAAAGCTGCAGAGGGTGCACTCCATTCCATCAAATAGAGGCAAAAAATTATGAAGATAAACTTAAATCTTATCCCGCTGTCAAAAAAAATAATAAAGATAGGAATAGCCTTTTGTGGTAAGGATATAGAGATTGCTTTTAAATCTTAATTAAGCTGTGTTAATTTGTTTTATTAATGGATTATTAATTAAAAGTATGCTCTGCAGATTAAAGCTACTGTTTCTTGAAAAGGTCAGATTGTTATTCCTAGAAATGTCAGAGAATCTTTAGGGTTAAATCATGAATCAAAACTTACTTAACTTAAGAAAAGACAAAATAGTAGAAATATATCCAAAAACAAGAAACATTAGGGAATTTTTTGGGCAAGGAAAACATCAAAAGATGTCTCCTATGTCAATAGAAGAGATTGATGATGCTATTGCCCAAGCAGTATCTACTATGGAATGAAAACTTAAGATGATAGGTGTCGTACGAATATTCTCGCCCAAGCTTTTTTAGAAGATGATTTAAATCAAGCAAAAAAATCCCAAAATTTTTTTAAAGATATTTTCTAAAAAAGGTGAAGCTTTTATTTCCTCTTATACTCTTTTGGAATTTGTATGGGTTTTAAAAACAAAAAAATTTACACGTTTAGATATTTATAATGCTGTTATTACTCTTACAGATTATCCAGGAATAAATGGAGGTCAAAGGGAAATGGTATTAAATGCCCAAGAACTCATGAAAATCATAAAACAGCGAGAATTAAAAGAAGTTGACTTCAGAGTTACTTCAGAGTAAATTTCAGAGTATGAATATAGAAAAAACTCTTACTCAAAATGAAAGTAAAGTCCTTGAATTCAAGGAAACAGTCGATCCTATTCAAAAAATTCTGACAACGATCATCTCTTTTTCTAATACATCTGGTGGAAAAATAGTATTGGGAATTGAAGATAAAACTAAAGTAATCAAAGGGATTGAGAATGTTCAGCAAGCAGAAGAAAAACTAGCATCTTCTATATATGATTCTATTGAACCCCTCGTTGTTCCAAATATTGAAACTATTTCTTACCAAGGGAAAGACTTGTTGATAATCGAGGTATTTCCTGGAAATTCTCGTCCTTACCATTTCAAGCTTAAGGGAGAGTCCTCTTCAACTTATGTACGTGTCGGGTCCACCAATAGAGTGGCGGATTCTTTCATGATTGAGTCTTTAAGACGCACTAAAAGTCCCAAACTCTTTGATGAGCTAGAGGCTCCTGGGTCTTCTATAAAAGATATTGATATGGATCTTGTCAAAGGTGCTTTTCCCACTGTTCGAAAACTTAAGACAGAAAACCTGATGACTATGGGCGTTCTTGCAGATAGAGAGCATGATTCTGCAAAATCATGTCCTGTCACTTATGGTGGAGTTCTTTTGTTTTCAAAAAACAAAGCTCGATACCTACCTGATGCGTGGATTCAAGCTGGTAGTTTCCAAGGGGAAACAAGAGCTCATATTATTGATTCTCAAGAAATCCATGTTCCTTTTGTGATCGCTATTCCAGAAGCGATGATGTTTATACGCAAACATTTAAACGTTTCTATTCATATTAATGATCTGCAACACAAAGAAGAATGGTCTTTGCCACAAGTTGCAGTGAGAGAAAGCCTGATAAATGCACTTTTGCATTGTGATTATAGTCTCGGTGGATCTCCTATTAGAATTGCTCTTTACAATGACCGACTTGAAATTGAAAATCCTGGGCTTTTGCCATTTGGAATGACTTTCGATAACTTTTATTCAGGAGTGTCCAAAATTAGGAATCGAGTAATTTCTAGAGTTTTTCATGAATTAAAACTTATTGAACGTTGGGGAAGCGGAGTTCATCGCATTATAGACGCATGTGAATCAGCAGGCTTGCAAAAGCCAACGTTTGAAGAAATTGGAACATCTTTTCGAGTTACATTGTTTAAGAAAAAAATTCATGAAGAAAAACTTTCTTCAACTGAGCAAAAAATCAGAGATTTATTAGAAGATTCATCTGGCCTTTCAACAAAGCAAATAGCAGATTCCATTGGTATGTCAACTCGACAAGTGCGGGCATCCCTTATAGAGCTTCTTAACAAAGGGGTCATCCTAGAAATCAAAAGAAACGATAATGATCCAGAAAAGAAATATTTTTTAAGGGGATTCTGAACTCATTTTTCAGAGTTGCTTCAGAGCTACTTCAGAGCTTGTAATTTGGAAATAAGAGCCTAAAGCCTGAATTTTTAAATCTCGACAAGAGTCACCTTCTTCAGTCTATACACATTTTTACGCTTTCCAATTCGCTCTACGATCCCTTTTCGGAGGCCTTTTTTCAATTTTATACCACTTTCTTGGACGTATACTTCTAAAATTTGAAAAAAGGATTGTATTGTTGAGGCAAAAAAGGGGTAACACCTTGATTTTTTGAGTCCTTATCGATACTCTTTTAGAAGACTGTAGAGATTGTATGAAATTTTAATATTAGAAATCAAAAGAAAGAGGTAGAGATGTCAACGCCACCACCCGTAGATCAACCAAACCAAGACCTTAATCAGGCGTTAAATGCGCTTCTTGCGACGCCTCTTCAGGTTCAAGCGCAATATATTAAAGATCTTTCTTTTGAAAACCCCCGTGTTCTTGAAATTTTAGGAAAAGGCCTTACAACGCCTCCTCAACTTTCTGTGAACATTGAAGTTCAAGCACAAGGGGTTGGAGAAAATCATTTTGAAGTGATTTTAAATACGCATGTTAAAGCAACGGGTGCTCCAAATGGGGACCAAAAAAAAGAAAACAAGAAAGGTGAAAAAGAATCAGATGATCTCTTTTTTTTAATTGAACTTTCATATGGAGGTGTTTTTTCTCTTCCAAAGCTTCCTGCAGAAATTTTAAAGCCTTTTCTCCTCATTGAATGTCCAAGACTTTTATTTCCTTTTGTGCGTGGCATTATTTCGGACATCACAAAAGATAGCGGTCTTCCTCCTGTTCTTTTGGCGCCCGTTAACTTTTTAGAGCTTTACGAAAAAGGAGCTCAAGTTTCAAAAGATGCAGAAGGTGCACCAAAACCTTAGGTTATTTGCCAGAGCGTAGGTCTTTTACGAAATTTGAAAGACCTACCTGGCGGGACTTTCGAAACCGTTCTCCTTGAATAATGGATTTTACAGCTTCAATGCTGTGATCGAGATCTTCATTGATGATGACATAGTCATATTCAGCCCAATGACTCATTTCATCGGCTGCCTTTTCCATGCGTTTGGCAACAACATCATCGCTATCTTGAGCACGTGTTTTAAGTCTTTTCTCAAGTTCCGCTGTTGAAGGGGGGAGGACAAAAATACTTACCATGTCCCCCCGTGAATGCTGTGCAATTTGCTGTGTTCCTTGCCAGTCAATGTCAAAAAGAACGTCTTGTCCACATGCAAGAGAATCTGCAATAGGAGCCTGTGGCGTTCCATAATAATGGCCGAAAACTTTAGCGTATTCTAAGAATTTATTTTCGGAAATCATTTTTGAAAATGTTTCAATGTCAGCAAAGTCATAATCCAATCCATGAATTTCTTTCGGTCTTTTAGGTCTTGTTGTCATCGAAACAGACATCTTTAAGTTTTTAACACTTGAAAGAAGAGCACGTGAAATGGAGCTTTTTCCTGCGCCTGAAGGAGATGAAAGAATAAACATAATTCCACGTCGTTGAATGGAAAACGTGGAAGAAGAAAGAGAGGCATTCAACATAGATAAGAGATCCGAATTACAAAAAGAGAAAGGAAGCGACAAGATAAAAAGAAATATGAATCTTTGTCTTTACAATACCTATTTTATGCTCTTTTGAAAATCCTTAATCTTGAGGACGGGCAAAAGTTTTTCGAAGTTTGCGAAGGTCAGCATGATGTTTTGCATGTTTTGCATATGTATGTGAAAAGTGATGGCCCCCTGTACCATTTGAGACAAAAAATAATTCTTTTGTTTCAAGGGGATGCAAAACAGCTTCTAAAGAAGCTTTTCCTGGATTACAAATAGGGGTTGGAGGAAGACTTAAAAGAAGATAGGTGTTATGAGAGGATTCTTGTTTTAGGTCTCCTCTTAATAAAGAACGATTCAAAAGTTTTCGCCCATAGGTTAACCCATAAATAACTGTTGGATCTGCTTGAAGAGGCATTCCTTTTCTTAAACGATTTAGAAAGACTGAAGCGATACGTCTGCGTTCGTCTTTTTGGCCAGTTTCTTTTTCAACGATAGAGGCAAGAATAAGGGCCTCTTCTGGAGATTTTAAAGGAAGATTAGGTATTCTTCCTTCCCATAATACTTTTAATGTTTCTTGCATGGCTTTTTCCATACGATTCAAAAGTGTATGTCGGTCTTCTCCATATTGAAAAAAATAAGTACTGGGAAAGAGAGTTCCTTCTGGGGGAATATCAATAATGTATCCAGAAAGAGAAGGTGTCATATTTAACTTTGTGACGATTTCAAAGGAGGATAGCCCTTCAGGAACGCGGAATTTATGAACAACGACACGTCCTTCATTGAGAATTTTAAGAACTTCCCACGCGCTAATCCAAGGATAAAAAGTATACTCTCCAGCTTTAAGGGGTTTATGATTAAGGCGGCATAAAAGATGAAAAAAATTTGGACTATCAATAATTTTTTTTTCTGCAAGGAGATGGACGATTTGAAGGGTACGTGTGCCTTTCGGAATAACGAGTGTAAAAGAGCTTTTTAAAGGACCTGGCGCAAACGTTTTCTTATAACAAAAGAAAACAGTCATGAGGAGAATTGTAAAAGCAAAAAAGTAACATAGAACACTTCCTTGACCCTTTAGAAGTTTTATAAAGAAGGAAATTTTAGGGGGTATGTTCATTTATAAAATCCCAAACAGGCCCTTTCAGTGTTCTCTTTAATCTTAAGCAAAAGCTTTTTATATATTTCGAGAAGAAGAGATCTTAAAGATCTTATGATATTAAGTTCCCAAGAACAAGAGCAGCATTTGTCCCTCCAAATCCAAATGAATTTGAAATTGCAAATTGAACCTTTCTTTCTTTTGCTTTTAAAGGAACAAGATCAAATCCTTGAGCTTCATCTAGTGGGTTTTCAAGATTAAGTGTAGGAGGCACAATTTGGTGTTTAAGCGCTAAAATTGTAAAAATGGCTTCTACACCTCCTGCAGCACCTAAAAGGTGTCCGATGGAAGATTTTGTAGAAGACATGGAAACCTGATGACGATTGTTTCCCATGAGCCTTCCCACGGCTTGGAGTTCAGCACGATCACCGGGCGGTGTCGCTGTGCCATGTGCATTAATGTAATTAATTGTTTCGGACGAAAGATTTGCATTTCTGAGAGCGTTTTTCATGGCTCGGAAAGCGCCATCTCCATCTTCTGCAGGAGCAGTTATATGATGGGCATCGCTCGAAAGACCATACCCTAAAACTTCAGCATAAATAGGAGCTCCCCGTTTTTTGGCATGTTCATACTCTTCAAGAACGACAATACCCGCTCCTTCTCCCATAACAAACCCATCATGACCTTTATCCCAAGGACGCGATGCTTTTGTAGGCATATCATTGTATTGCGTTGAAAGAGCCCGTGCAGCGTTAAACCCTGAAATCCCAAGTCGACATACGGTAGATTCAGCTCCCCCTGCAATCATAACATCAGCGTCTCCATATTGGATCAGTCTTGCAGCATCTCCAATGGCATGCGCACCTGTCGCACAGGCAGTGACAACGGAATGATTGGGCCCTTTAAACCCATACTTAATAGAAACTTGGCCGGAAGCTAAGTTAATAAGAGAAGAAACAATAAAAAAAGGACTTACTCTGCGCGGACCTTGAGACTCAAGCGCAAGAGCATTATTTGCAATTTCAAGAAGTCCCCCGATGCCCGCTCCAATAAGCACACCTGTGCGTTCCAAAGATTCTGAATCTGTTGGAGCCCAATTGGCATCTTTTAAGGCCTCACTTGCGGCTGCTAAAGCATATAGAATAAAACCCCCCATCTTTTTTTGATCTTTTGGGCTTACAAAATCTTCAATGTTGAGAGACCCTGGGGTGGTTCCGCGCGGGACTTGTCCTGCAATTTTAGTCGGAAGGTCTTCGGTCTCAAAAGAGGTTATTTTTTGAATACCGGAGTGCCCAGAAATAAGGCGCTCCCATACATAAGGGACGCCTACTCCAAGTGGAGTTACAAGACCAAGACCTGAAATAACAACACGTCGCATGATTGTTCCTTAAAAAAATAAATACCCAAAATCTAAGTATCTTAGAATTCTTTTGATTAAAAAACTTCGTTTGTGGGTTTTTTAATCAAAATTTTTAAGTACATTTTCCCGTTCGGATTAAAAAATGGGACTTTTTACTTTTGTTCTAAGAATGCGATAGCATCACGAACAGTTAAGATTTTTTCAGCAGCTTCATCTGGAATTTCACATCCAAATTCTTCTTCGAAGGCCATGACAAGTTCAACGGTATCAAGACTGTCTGCACCTAAATCATCAATGAAGCTTGCGTTCTCGGTTACTTTTGAGGCATCTACGCCTAAATGTTCAACAACAATTTTCTTGACTCTTTCAGTAACATCACTCATCTCGTTCGTCCTTTTTCATTAAAAATTATATCAATGCTAAGCCTTTAAGGCTCAGCTGCTTGTTTCATTTAAGCATGGTTTCATGCTTAAGATAAATGTAAAATTTAAGCATATTGCCCTTTATGACGCTTCAAACACTTTTTGTAAAGACTTTTTAAATGAGATAGACCCAAAAAACTATACCATTAACATCCCACCATTCACATGAAGTGTTTGTCCTGTTATATAAGATGATTCATCACTTGCAAGAAATAAAGCTGCATTTGCAATATCCTTTGCTACCCCCATTTGTCCCATGGGAATGGATTTAAGAATTTGGTCTTTTATGGTTTCTGAAAGAACTTCCGTCATCGGAGAGCCAATAAATCCTGGCGCAATACAATTGACAGTAATTCCTCTCGAGGCAACTTCAAGAGCAAGAGATTTAGAAAATCCAATGAGGCCTGCTTTGCTTGCAGCATAATTTGTTTGGCCTGCATTGCCAGAAACGCCCACGACAGAAGTAATATTCAAAATCCGTCCAAAACGATTTTTCATCATGGACCTTAAAACGGCACGTGTAAGCCTGAAAGTGGCTGTTAAATTAACTTCTAAAACCCGAGCCCAATCTTCATCTTTCATACGCATAAGAAGCCCATCAGCTGTCAATCCGGCGTTATTGACAAGAATATCAATATGGCCAACACTTTCTTCAGCGCGCGCAATAAGGGTATTGGTTTCTTCTGCTTTTGAGAGGTCACAAGGTAAGACAAGAACCCGTTCAGCGAGTGTTTGTGCTAAAGAATCAAGAGCGTCTTGGCGTGTTCCTGAAAGAATAACAAAAGCACCTCTTTCATGAAAAAGCGTGGCAATGGCGGCTCCCAGGGCTCCCGAAGCTCCTGTTACAAGGGCTATTTTATGCGAAAGATTAAACATGTCTTCTCCTTTATTTAAAGATGTTATTGGTTTTATTAAAGTGTTTTTAAAAAGATTTCAATGTCTTGAGGGGTATTAAGTGCATATGTTGTTATATCAGGATCGATGCGTTTTGTAAGTCCCGTGAGAACTTTTCCAGCCCCAACTTCTATTAATGTATGCGTTCCAAGCGTTGCCATATTAAGAATTGTTTCGCGCCACCGAACACGATGTGTGATTTGCTCATAAAGGAGCTCTCGTATCTTTTTAAAATCTGAAATAGGCTCTGCTGTAACATTTGAAAAAACAGGAATAATTGGATCTTTCCCAGAGACGTGCGCGAGAGCTTCTTTCATTTTTAAAGCTGCTTTTTCCATTAAAGGGCTATGAAAGGGAGCGCTTACAGGGAGAAGGACACATCGTTTGGCGCCGCGATTTGTAGCCTCTGTGAGAGCGCTCTCAATTGCTTTTGTATGGCCACTAATAACAACCTGACCCATTGAATTGTCATTTGCAATAATACAAACTTCATCCTTTAGAGATATATTTTTCAATAAGTCTTCGACTGTTTCAAGCTCAAGACCAAGGAGAGCTGCCATGCTTCCTTCTCCAAGAGGCACGGCTTCTTGCATAGCTTGTCCTCGCAGGCGCAGAAGTTTTGCTGTTTCTTTGAGTGAAAAGGTTTGAGCAGCGCAAAGAGCTGAATATTCCCCTAAAGAATGACCTGCTAAATATTGAACATATGTTTTAAGATCAAACTTTGCCTTTTCAAGAACACGTAAGAGAGCTATACTCACAGCCATAAGAGCCGGCTGTGCATTTTCAGTTAAGGTAAGTGTTTCCTGAGGGCCTTCAAAAATCAATCGTGTGAGGTTTTGTCCTAACGCTTCATCAACTTCTTGAAAAACGTCTCGGGCTTCTGGGAACGCATCGTATATTTCACGTCCCATTCCAACGGTTTGAGAACCTTGTCCTGGAAAAACAAATGCACATTTCATTTTAAGAATCTCCAAAATAAAATATATTTAAGAATTTCGTTACTCCCTAAACTAGAGATGTAGTGCGTTTTTGTACCCTATTTTGTAGAAGAGATATAGAGAGAAAAGTTTCTTTTTTTCATTCATTTTACAATGATTCTTATTTTCTTATGAAAGAATTTTAAGTTTAAGATGGATTTACCTTAAAAATTCAGATTGAGGAGACCTTTTTAGATTTAAAGTAAAATGGAAAAAGTGCTTTATTATCTGAGAGGTATTTTTAATTCTCTTTATTTAAAAGACGTCTTTTAATTTCTTTCGTGCTTATTAAATGTTCTTTTGTTGCATCTGAAAGTCCTTTTTGAATAGATTCAACAAATCTATCTTTTTCAGGCGTAAAATGATTGTCAGAAGAGCAAACTAAATTACGTACAGATTTTCCATTTTGCAGAAGCATCATAAAATTCCTATTAGCTTTAAGTTTCATAAATGAGCGTATCGATGGGATTTTTCAACTCTTCTCTCAGCAACATTTTTATTAATGTTTGACCAAGCCATTGTTCGTATTCCTCAGATGCCCATCCTTGGTCAATCACAAGCATACGATAGATATCGTGCCCTGTGAAAGTCCAGAAAATATCATGGGCTTTTGATATGCTTAATTCCTTTGGCAGAACTTTTTCTTCTGCCATTATTTTAATGCTCTTTTCTAATCTTTTATAGCGACGCTCTTCTCTTTCTTTCTCAAGTTCTTTAAATTCTGGCGCTAAAACTTCTGCGCCTCGGAAGAGATCAAGTTGGGATCTTTCAGCATCATAAAGTTGTCTTGAAATCTGAGCTGCAAGGAGGAGGCGTTTTTTGACTGATTTCTCTTGATAGACTTTCTCGACAAGAGCGTCATGCTTTTCTTTTGGAAGTGCCAAATCCATGAGTGTGCGTAGAATACCACGCTTTGATTGAAAAAGCGCATAAACTGTTGGAATTGAAACATCTGATAAATGAGCAATTTTTTCAATGGTGACGGCTTCAAAGCCTTCTTCCTGAAAAAGCTCACGTGCAGAAAGAAGGATACGATTTCTCGTTTGTGCGGCCTGCACACGTCTCGTTTCGGAAGAATAAGGTCTCTTTTTTTGATTTGACATATTGAATATAGTTTACTATAACCAATATGATGTGTCAATCAAATAAAGGAATAATCTTATGGAAACTAATCTCGCTGTTGTCGAAGCTTATTATAAAGCAATGGATGAAAAAAACATTCAAGTTCTTGGACAATACCTACATCCTGATGTGCAATTCATTGGACCTCTTGCAAAAATGACAGGGAAAGAAGCTGTTATTGAGGCTGCCAAGCACCTTTGTGATCTTTTAAAAAAGATAACCATACGTGCCAAGTTCGAAGCAGGCCATGAAGTTATGCTGGCTTATGATTTTGAGTTTCAAGATCCGATTGGGAAGCTTCCTGCAGCTGTTCTTATGAAAGTGGAAAAAGGGCTTATTTCAAGGATAGAACTTTTTTATGACCCTCGGCCTCTTTTTGAAAAGAGGGATGAAATTTTCTCTTGAGGAATTTTAGGGTTTTTTAAGAAAAAATAGCTTCCTCTCTTAAGGATAGAAATCAAGCGGTGTTAAGGGACACACTAAACTGCTTTTAATGGTACAAATTTTAAGGATTTTACGGTTTTTTATTAAGAAATAAAGAAGTTAAGCATAAGGAGGGAGCGTGTAATTTTTAGGGGAAAGTGTAAATATTTCGACGCCTGTTTTTGTAACACCAACCGTATGTTCAAACTGAGCTGATAAAGATTGGTCCCGCGTTACAGCTGTCCATCCATCAGAAAGAACTTTAACAGCATAACGTCCCGCATTAACCATGGGTTCCACAGTAAAAAACATTCCTTCTTTTAAAACGATACCTGCTTCTTTTTCGCCATAGTGGAGAATAGTTGGAGGACCATGAAAAAACTGACCGATGCCATGGCCACAAAAATCTCGCACGACGGAGTATTTATTTTCTTCTACATAAGATTGAATCGCATGTCCAATATCGCCAATTGTAGATCCGGGTCTTATCTTTGAAATCCCGCGCATCATTGCTGCATAGGTTACTTCTACAAGACGTTGTGCTTTTATACCGACATCTCCTACATAAAACATACGACTTGTGTCACCATGCCAACCTTCCAAAATAACGGTGACATCGATATTCAATATATCTCCTTTTATGAGAGTACGCGGTCCAGGGATTCCGTGACAAACGACGTGATTTAAGGAGGTGCAAATAGATTTTGGAAATCCTTTATATCCTAAAGGGGCGGGAATGGCCTTATGATCTATAATAAAAGCATGACATAGTGAATCTAAATGTTCAGTTGTGATGCCCGGCTTAACATAAGGTGTAATATAATCTAAAACCTCTGCAGCCAAACGCCCTGCTTTGCGCATTCCTTCATAATCAGAAGGAAGATGAAGAGGAATTTGACCTTCCTCGTACAAAAAAGTATCAATGTCAGCTTGAGTATGTGTCATTAAACAATTAAAAGGTTAGGAGTAAAATAAAAATGCTTAACTTTTTGATCAGAAGACTCCTCTCTTTTTAAGACAGAGGTTCTAAATAAGTCAATAATTTTAATATCAATAACATTGATTGATTTGAAATTTTAGGTCACTTCAGGATTGAGAGAACGGATTCTTAGTCCTTCAAGCTTTTCAAAGTGCGTCACACCCCAAATAAATCCAAGCGTTACTGGGATTAAAAGCATTGAAAGTCCCCAATATCCAAAGGCATCTGTTAAAAAAACAAGTCCGAAAGCAATGATGACTGACATTAAGGCACGGGCAAGAGCATAAATAATGCTCGTATATCTAAACCGTTGATAAATAGGATAATGAACAATGAGGGCGGCAACAGCAGGCACAGCTGTTAAAATCAAAGAAACCCCTATAAGCTGAATGATAAAAAGGAGAGAGGGAGATAACGCATGCATCATTAAGAAAGGAAGGCTGATCGCAAAAATAAGAAAAAAGATGGATTTTAGTTTTATAATTTTCAAAGGGTGGATACGAATACTTAAAAGAACGGTTGCTAAAAGAACCATAAACTCAACAATTGAAATAAGAAAATTTTGATGAATAATTTGTTGTCCTGTTTGTCCCAATTGCTTAAGAATCTCTGCACAAAAAATATAAATAAAATAAAGACAGGCAGGAGGGCCTGAATAAATTAAAAAAGACGCCATAATAAGCTTAAAATTCACCTTTTGAGAAATGAAAGTAAGTTTAGAAGAAGACTCGGTTTTAATCTCATTTTTAGTGTGGACTCTTTTCTGGCTTAAAAAGTCGGGGGTTTCGCGAAGTCTCATTCTTGAAACAGAGCCAACAAGGGCAAGCCCAGCGGCAGCCCAAAACGCATAACGCCAATTAAACATTTCATGGGACGTCATCAGCATAGCAACTGCTAAGGCCGCTACCATTCCTAAACGTGACGCACAACTTATCAGTCCTACAATGCAATATCTTAAAGGAAGAGGGATAAGCTCAGTAAGGTAAATTTCAGCTCCAATGATTTCTCCCATGGAAGAAATGCCTTGAATAACGCGACAAGCTGTTACAAGCCATGCAGCTGTAATCCCAATTTGGTCATAGGTGGGAAGACTTGCAATAAGGATACAGGATGTCGCCATAAGCATCATCGTTAAAATAACAGTTGTTTTTCGACCAATACAGTCTCCAATATATCCAAATAAAAGAGCTCCCAAAGGTCTTAAAACATAGATCGAACTGAAGGTAAAAGCTGTTAGGAGGCTCGCTGTTTTTGGATCTGTTTTTGGGAAGAAGAGTTCATTTAAAACCACAGCCATGTGAACATAAAGCATGAGATCAAAATATTCTAAAAATGTTCCTGCTTGTAAGAGGCCAGCAGCTTCTTTTTGTTCTTTATTGAGAGGTACAGAGAGGTCCATTTAAAGTTCCTTTTCTTGTCTGAAGATCAAAATATGAGTATCAAAAGACAGAGTTTAATTTAAGAGAATTTGAAGATTTTAGAAAAAGCTGATTTCTTAGAAATATGTTCAAGTTCTTCAAAATGAGAAACACCCCATAGAAATCCGATTGTGACAGGAATCATAATAAAATAGATTCCCCATTGTCCCAAAATATCTGTTAAAAAAACGAGTCCAAATGATGTTAATACAGCCATAAGAGCTCTTGAAAGAGCATAGATAAGGCTTGCATAAGTAAATCTCCTAAATACAGGCATGTGCTGCATAAAAACAGCTGTAGCTGGAATTGGGGTTAATGTTAACGATACACTTATACATTGCATTAAAAGCATGATAAAGGAAGAATTGAGATCGTTGGTAACAAAAGGAAATAAGACTAAAAAAGGAAGGAATAAGGCCCCTTTAAATTTTAATATTTTTAAGGGGTGTATTGTATAGCTGAGATAAACAGTAAGAACCATAAAAAGAAATTCAACAACAGAAACAATAAAATTTTGATGAATAATAGCTTCTGGGCTTAATCCCAAAGAAGTTTTTAAAATGCTTCCGCAGTGCATATAACTAAAATAAAGACAAACGGGGGCACCAGAATAAACAAGGAAAATAGCTAAGAGAATTTTCCATCCAAGTGTATCTTTTTGAAATTTTTTTTCTATTTTAAGCAGTTCTTCAGTTTTACCGATGCCTTGTTCTTTTGCTTGTTCAAGTGCTTGTTTAACATTGCGTTTCATATCCACAAAGTCGGGTGTTTCCCTAAGCCGTGTTCGTGCAACAGACCCAACAACGGCAATCGCAGCACCAATCCAAAAACCGTTTCTCCAGTCAAAACCAAAAGAGGTAACAAGATAAGCAATTCCAAGAGCAACCATTGTCCCAAAACGTGAGGCACATCCAATTAAGCCTACGGCAGGATATCTTACAGGAGGCTTTGTGATTTCCGTAACGTATATTTCAGCGCCAATAATTTCTCCCATTGAGGAGAGGCCCTGGATAATACGACAGATTGTAACAAGCCATGCTGCAACAATACCGATTTGAGCATAGGTCGGAAGAGTGGCCATGATAATGCATGAGGTTGCCATCATCATGGTTGTCATAATAACAGTTGTTTTACGTCCTATATGATCCCCAATATATCCAAATAAGAGAGCCCCAAAAGGTCTAAGAACATAGGTTGAACAAAAAGCTAAAGCTGTAAGAAGACCGGCTGTTTTAGGATCTGCTTTTGGAAAAAATAAATCATTTAATAAGACGGCCATATGAACATAGAGCATCAAGTCAAAATACTCTAAAAATGTTCCAATTTGTAGAAGACCAACAGCTTCCTTTTGCTCTCTGTTAAGAGCTGAGAATATAGACATAAAAAACCTCTTTTTACATTTAATATATAGACGTAATTATTTCTTTATCGGGTGATTATTTCTAAGAAATTTTAAAGTTTTGGGAAGATATTCTTAACTGTTTAGCAGAATTACTAAGACATATCCTAAGAGATGTTTTAATTATCGTCAAGAGGAGTTTTTTTATGTAGGTATTGTAAATAGAAGAAATTAGCATACTTTTTTAAGAAAATAGTATTTTAAAAGTGCTCTGGTTTATGGGAAGTTGGCCATGAAATATTTTGATCTCCAAGTAAAACGAACATTTTTTCAATTTCAAGTTGAAGTTGAATGGCACCTGAAAAAGTTAAAATAAGAGTATTATCTTCGGACGTAATGCATAAAAGATTTAAAATTTGGTTTGGATCAAAGGAATCTTTTAATCCTTTTTTATGGACGTTTTTGACATGGTTAATATTTAAGAGGGAATGAATGCGTTCATAAAGCGTACTCTCATTTTCAATAACAGGATTATTTTCCCAGCGAAAACGATGTGTGAGAAGAGAAAATGTTTGCTCTTTTGGGTTGTATGTTATGCTTGAAAAAGGAACAAGAGCATCTTGAAGAAATGTAGAGAGAATTGAAAGATCTTCTAAATTTTCGGCTTTAAGCTTTAAAGGCGGTGCATCAGAGAAAGTAAGAGAAGTATTTGATGGTGTTGAATTTTTAAAGGTCATAATCGAGCCTATTTTATTTATTAAGTATGAATTCGTTCAATTTGAGCACCACATGCTCTTAACTTAGCTTCCACATATTCATAGCCGCGGTCAAGATGATAAACGCGATTTAGAATTGTTTCTCCTTCAGCAACGAGGCCTGCTAAAACAAGAGAAAAAGAAGCTCTCAAGTCTGTTGCCATAACTTCTGCTCCAATAAGATTCTTTACACCCCGAATCATTACAGATTTTCCTTGTATGCTGATTTGGGCTCCCATACGCATGAGTTCAGGCACGTGCATAAATCGATTTTCAAAAATTGTTTCCGTTATGAGAGATGAGCCCTCTGAAATACAAAGAAGAGCCATCATTTGAGCCTGTAAGTCTGTTGCAAACCCTGGAAAAGGACCTGTTGTAATATCAACAGCATTTAAAGAAGCATTTTTACCTGAAACACGAAGGCCATTTGGAAGTTCTTCAATTGTCACACCGATTTCTTCTAATTTTGGAAGAAAAGAAGGAATAAGAGATTTTTTACCTCCCAAAAGATCAAGCTCTCCTCTTGTAATGGCTGCTGCAATCGCGTAAGTTCCAAGCTCAATGCGGTCTGAAACAACACGATGATGAGCTCCTTTTAAGGTTTCCTGTCCTTCGATAACAAGTGTATCTGTTCCAATTCCTTCAATATGAGCGCCCATGCTGACGAGGCAGTTTGCAAGGTCTATGATTTCAGGTTCTCGCGCAGCATTAATAAGGCGCGTTGTTCCTTTTGCTAAACAAGCTGCCATGAGAAGATTTTCGGTGCCTGTTACGGTTACCATTGGGAAGGTAAAATCTTTTCCTTTAAGACCTTGAGGTGCTTGGGCATGAATATATCCTTGTTCAAGAGAAATTTTTGCTCCTAAGTGTTCTAGACCTTTTATATGAATATCAACCGGTCTCGTTCCAATTGCACATCCGCCAGGCAAAGAAACAGTTGCTGTTCTCATGCGCGCCAAAAGGGGTCCTAACACAAGAATAGAAGCCCGCATTTTACGAACAAGATCATAAGATGCCTTCGTACTTGTAATCTTTTTGGCAGAAAGCTTTAAGGTTTGCTCTTGAGGTATACTAGAGGATGTTCCGTTTTCTATAAAAGAGGTGTCGACCCCTAAATCTTTTAAAATGTTTAGCAGGCAATGGATGTCAGCAAGTTTTGGAACATTCGAAAGAACCAGAGGATCTTCTGTGAGCAAACAGGCGGTCATGAGTGGAAGTGTCGCATTCTTCGCGCCTGCAATTTGAATGGAGCCTTTAAGAGGGATACCTCCGTGAATATGAATTTTATCCATAAATGAAATCCTTTAAAAAAATTATGTAAGTGTTTTTAATTTTGGAAGCGTAATTCCGCGTTGATGCATGTATTTTCCAGAGCGGTCTTTATAAGAAACATCACAAGGTTGTTCTCCTTTAAAAAAGAGAAATTGACAGACGCCTTCATTTGCATAAATTTTTGCAGGAAGAGGCGTTGTATTGGAAAACTCAAGAGTTACATGCCCTTCCCATTCAGGCTCAAGAGGTGTAACATTCACGATAATACCACAACGAGCATAGGTGGATTTTCCAAGACAAATAACAAGAACATCCCGTGGAATACGAAAATATTCTACGGTACGTGCGAGCACAAAGCTGTTCGCTGGGATGATGCATACATCTGTTTCGCGATCTACAAAGCTTGTTGGAGAAAAATTTTTAGGGTCAATAAGAGCATTGTCTACATTGGTAAAAATTTTAAACTCTGGAGCCACACGCGCATCATACCCATAGGAAGAAAGACCGAAGGAAATTGTATTACGTGTTGTTTGAGATTCAATAAAAGGTTCAATCATTCCATGGTTTAAGGCCATTTCTCGGATCCAATGATCAGAAAGAATCGACATAATCTTTATCCTTTAGCTATGAAAAGAAGAAGGTTCTAGAGGGTTTAATTTTTTGACACGTGCACGTGCTTGTTCTTTTCGGCGTTGTAAATTAGCGCGCAAAGCGTCTGCTTCTCGTTGCTTTCGGTCCTTGGAAAGGGGAGGTTTTTCTGTCATAAAAAGAGCTTTTTTAAGTTAAAGTTAAGAAAAAGTTGAACGGAATTTATAAGTTGAATTCCTTCTCAATATATACAGACTAAAAGGGTCTTTCGCAACTATAGAGATAGAAGGCCTTATTTTACTTTTTCTTTTGTCTCAGATTTAAGTCATTTTAGAAAACATTAGACAAATTTTTAACTTTTTTGTATTTTAAAGACATGAGGTATTTAATAGAATATGTTTACTTTACTATTCTCTCTTATATTTAAACCTCTTATTTCATTCTGAGATTTTTCTGAGAAGTCTAAAAAAACAAGGAAAAGAAAAGATTTTTTCATAAGAAGTAAAAAAATAAAAAATAAAAAAAAAGAATGAAAAACATAAAGATTATTATGGTTTCTCTTTTAGCGATGATTTTAGGAGAAAATGCTGTCTTCTCTCTTGAGGACAAAGGTTTAGATGCCGCAAGTACAAAGCTTTCAAGAAAGCAAGAGAACGCAAATTCTGAGGGAATAGATGGTTATAGGGATAGAAGTTTGTATGCATCCATAAAAGCCGGCGCCATGATTTTTGATCGTGATGGAAAAAGGAAGGACAATAAGGATGTTCAAAGAAATACTTCTACTTCTGGTGATCCTAAAAAAGTAACTCCGGCATTTGGAATTTCTTTTATAGGCAACTTTGCAAGTGGCTGTTGGCATAGCTCTTTTCCTTGTTCTACGCGATAATTCTTATTGTAAGAGCTCATTAAATTTAAGAAGAAAAAACAAACATAAATTGAGAAGAAATGAAAAGAATAAAAAATTAAAGGCGTTCAAAAAATTATAAGAACAGACTACCACCACATAGAAATCTAAAATAAGACGGCAGGGAATTTTTGGCTACTCTTAGAAGAATTAAATCTATTTGATGTAAAGCAGTGTGGTTAAAGGAGCTTAAAATTTATTTTCTCTGGAAGCATCATTCCTTTTTAACTCCTATCTTGCATCTTTTTGAGGAGTATGGCATTGTGCACCCCATATAGACAAGGTTAGACGTTAATGAGCCGCCGTAGCTCAGTGGTAGAGCACACCCTTGGTAAGGGTGAGGTCGCAAGTTCGATCCTCGCCGGCGGCACCATAAAAAGTAGAGAAATTCCTTGGATTTTTGTTTAAGCTAAGACTTTTTTAATTTTTAAAAAATAAAAAAGGTTTATATAAGGTTTTAAAAAAATAGTTTCATAGTTGTTCTTCTATTTATATTGATTGAGCTTTAGAGTAAAAGCCTTTCGAACTCTTTCACTCTTTGATTTACTATATTGATTAAAGGGGGATGCTCTATTGATCATACTAAACTAGGTGGCCAGAACCCCACAGATTTTAAGTCTGTTAATATTTTCTCAAAGTTCTCAAAAAATTACTTATTTTTCAATTAGTTAAAGTAACAATAAATTTCCTTGTAAAAAATTAGTCATCATATAGTCATCAAAATAAGGATAATTTTTCTTAATATAAAGTTTAATATGAAACTTATTTTTTTCTAACTTAGTTTAGAGAAGTCCAAGGAATCAAGGGACCTCATATTTATGTAAGAGTTATTCTTTTTAACAGCAACCGCTCCCAGATAATCAGGAATCAGATCGATAGAAGAAAAAGTCCATTCTTTATCTATTTCTTTTTTACGTATTGTATTGTACCTCACAACTTCGAATTTTTTTCTTGGTAAAATAGTTGTGTCTATATTGGAAAGAGGACATGACAATCCAAATCCTAAAGCTTTTACGAAAGCTTCTTTGATAGTCCATGTTTTATAAAATAAATAAGATTTGTCTTTTTTATTGAATGTATTGAAAATAAGTAGCTCTTCTTGAGTTGTTATTAAAGGCAATAAATCGTCTATTCCAATCGTACTATCCATAAATTCAATGTCAACTCCGACCTCATGACCAAAAGAAAAGGCATAACAAGCATATTCATGAGAGTGCGACATATTAAAATATAAGTTTTGATTATTTTTGCATAAAGGTTTTTGAAACTCATTATGTGTATATTCAACTTGTGAAGGAGAACAAGAAAGATAATTTCCAATTAAAATTCTTAGAAGTCCATGTGAAGCAACATAACTACTTTTTAAATGTTCAAATTGAAATTTATCTGCTTGAATTTTTTCTTTCTCTGAAAGATACATTAGGAGTTTTGGAAGATAAGAGTCTAACTTTTTAAGATTAATAGTAAACAATTCTACAAGATTCTTAGAGAAATTTATCTTTTTAAGGGCATTCATTTTTTAACTATTAAGCTTATCTTCAATTTTAGCTACTAAATAAAAGTCACTTTTTGTAAGATTATTTGCTTTATGCGTCCAGATTTCAACGCGACATTTTTCTCAGCTTATAAAAAGATCTGGGTGATGTCTTTCTTTCTCTTCAATTTTACAAATTTTATTCGCAAAATTCATAGGATCTATAAGGTTTTCAAAAAAATATGTTTTTTCAAGATGGCCTTGTTTATTGAGACTCCAATCTCCTTAAAGCTGTTAGAAAAGTTTAATTTCTTTCAGAGATAAAGGAAAAACAACCCCTTGACAAGGGATACAAGCATGTTTTGACAGATTCATTTTCAGACTCTTCATTTTTTAATTAAGTGAATTGAAACCAAGGCTCTACCGTTATTAGAGAATGATTTAAAGGTAGTTAATCTTATTTACGAAGTAAAGTAATTTTAGAGTGACTTACAAATCTTTTTTCTCTGGCAAAAATCCACCAATTTGCGTCTCCCATAAAGTTTTATAGAAACCTCCTTTTAAGAGTTCTTTATGTGGTCCATCCTGAATGATTTTACCTTGATCAAAAACAAGAATTCGATCCATACGAAGAAGAGTTGAGAGGCGATGAGCAATAATAATGGTCGTTTTTTCTTTCATTAAATTCCAAAGACTTTCTTGAATCTCATGTTCTGTTACAGAATCAAGTTGACTTGTGGCTTCATCTAAAATAAGGATAGGGGCATTTTTTAAAATAGCCCGACTCATTGCAATACGTTGACGTTGCCCCCCTGAAAGTTTTATGCCTCTTTCACCAACAAGAGAGTCATACCTTAAAGGCAGCTTAGATATGAACTCATGTGCATGAGCACGTTGAGAAGCCTCTATGACTTCTTCATCAGAAGCTTCTAATTTTCCGTAACGAATGTTTTCCATTAAGGTTCGATGGAATAAAGATGGATCCTGAGGAATTATAGAGATAGCTTCTCTTAAACTATCTTGAGTCACATTTTTTATATCTTGATCATCAATAAGAATGCGTCCTTCTGTAACATCAAATAATCTTAAAATTAAATTTACAAAAGTAGATTTACCGCTGCCTGAAAAGCCTACAAGTCCAACTTTTTGACTAGGAAAGATAGTAATAGAACTCTTATTAAATAAAGGTTCTGCACCTTTATAATAAAATTGAACTTTGTCAAAGACAATTTTACCTTTAGTAACCATAAGTTCTAAAGCCTTCGGACTATCTTTAATTTTATGAGGCATTGTTGTCGTACGCAGTGCTTGTATCGTTACCCCTAAGAGTTTAGAAAATTGAGAAAACTCTTGCATTAATCCCCACAAGAAATCAACAATGGAGATATTAAGACTCATAACAAGCGCAAAATCTCCGATAGAGATTATTCCTTGTTCTCGTCCTTTTATAAGAAAGTAAAGACATATTCCTTGTGTTATAAGAAAAGAATATCCGTAAAAAATCCACATCCAGAAATAAAACCATTGGAGTTTTCTCTCTGCTTTAAGGGCTTCTTGGAGAGTTTCATTAAGAGATTCTTTTTCTTTGCGTTGCCTTGAAAATAACTTTACTGAAAGTATATTTGACAATATGTCAACAAGTTTTCCAGTTACTGTTGATCCTAACTCTGACTGTTTATCTGCAAGATGTTGGATTCTTTTTGAACAAAAAAATGCGACCCCAATGAATAAAAGTGTCCAAGTAAGCATAGCTAAAGCAAATTCAATTCGCACATGCCAAAGAGTAAAAATTGCAACTGCAAGCCCTAAAATATGACTTAAAAATCGATCAATAAAAATTCGTACGATGTCGGGTATACTGTTTTTTAAGTCATTAATTTTATTTGCTAAGCTTCCAGAAAAATTATTTTGGTAATAAGAATGATCATGCTTTATCATATAAGAAAATATGGAATTTGTTATTTTTTTATGCAAAGCAGGTATCATTTTGATCTCTACAAAATAATTATAGAGACGAAACATACTTGTATGAAAAAATGATAAAAAAAAGTAAATTAATAAAGGATAAGCTATATATTTAAAAGCTTCTTGGGAAGGAGATTGGTTAAGACGGTCTAAAATAACTTTAAGAAGATAAGGCCTTAAAGATAAATCAATAGCCCATGCTATTGCAACTAAGAGCATAATAGTAAAAGACCAATAAAATGGTCGAATCATTTTATAAATATAGAAAAGCGCTTCTTTTGCATGAACCTCGTGCATCTTTTTCCTAATGGTTCCTTAATTTTTAATGAACACGTTAAGTTAACATAACGAAAAACTTTTTAAGAAGCTAAGGAATAAAGAAGAAAAGTTTTACTTTATAAAAAATAGTTTGAAATAAATTTCATATTATTCTAAAAATTAAGATCATCGAGATTTTCATAAAATGAAAATATAACTGTTTTTATATAATGCAGAACAAATAGGAGTAAAAATGTGGGGACCAGATTCTAATGAAGTATGGAGAGTCGTTATTAACATAGAAGATCAGTATTCAATATGGCCTGTTAGAAAAGAGATTCCTTATGGATGGAGTGAAGTTGGGACAACTGGAACGAAAGAGGAGTGTCTTGCTTATATTAAAGAGAATTGGTCGGATATGAGACCTCGTAGCTTAAAAGAACAAATGGCTAAGGCTGCAAATAAAGATGAAATAGAGGTAGCTTAATTTTTTATCTATTTAAAGAGAAAGTTTCTTTCCTTTCAGTAAATAACCTTCATAAAGATATTTTTAATGCAAACTGAACACTTATCAATTAAGGGACTTGATTATATTGAACTCTATGTCGCAAATGCTTTTCAATTTGTATATTTTCTTAAGCAGGGGTTTGGATTTAATATTATAGGATACAAAGAAAAAGCTTCAGATTCTTATGACGAAGTCTCTTATATTTTGGAGCAAGGGAATATCCATCTTATTATAACTTCTGCGGTAACACCTTCTCACTTTGTGAGTCAGCATGTGTATTCTCATGGAGATGCGGTAAAAGATATTGCTTTTGAAGTTGAGGATGCTGAATATGCTTTTGAAACAGCTATAAAGCATGGAGCAACTGTTATCCGTAGCCCAGACTACATTCAAGACAAAAATGGAAAAATTATAAAGGCCTCTGTCCTTACATTTGGAAGTACGATACATTCATTCATACAAAGAGACCAAACTAATATTTTTTATTTGCCATTCTATGAAATGGCTCAAGATTCTAGAGATCTTGGTGTTGGACTTAATAATATAGATCATATTGCAATTGCATTAGATTATTCCACCCTCGATACTTGGAGAAAGTTTTATGGAACTGTATTTTCATTTTCAGTCGTTCAGGAAGAAATTGTTGATACAAATAATAGTGGTATGAATTCTATTGTGATGGCAACAAAAGATAATTCTATCAAGTTTGTTTTTGTTGAGCCTCGAAAAGGTAAAATAGAATCTCAAGTTGAAACTTTTATCAAGAAAAATAAAGGACCGGGAGTTCAACATATCGCTTTTCATTCAAATGATATTTATAAGTCAATGCAGGCTTTGAGAAATAATGGCATAGAATTTCTTCATATCCCTCAAACATATTATGAACATCTTGAGGAAAGAGTGAATAATATTCATGATAAACTTAAAGATTTAAATAAATTAAAAATCTTAGTTGATCAAGATGAGAAGGGGCATCTATTTCAAGCTTTTACGAAACCAATCCATCAGCGCCCTACTTTGTTTTTTGAAATTATACAGCGTATGGGGTCTGAAGGTTTTGGGAAAGGAAATATTAGAGCCCTTTTTGAGGCTATTGAAAGAGAACAAGGCCAAAAAGGAAAGAATTTAGAATGATTAAATTAGCGAATTGGTTAAAATCTATTTCTCCTTCAGCTATGCAAAAATCTTTAAACGCCCTTAAGGATGATGTTATTTCTTTTTCTCTTGGTCTTCCTGCACCTGAGCTTTTTCCAATTGAACAATTGAAAGAAGCTTTAAATTGTTTAGAAAACAAAGATGCTTTGCAGTATGCTCCTCCTCTAGAATCTCTTAAATCTTATATCGTAGAGAAGATGTATGAGAGAGGGGCTACCTGCAAGGAAAATGAAGTTTTCTTGACGACTGGAGCTCATCAAGGAATGACCCTTTTAACAAGGCTTCTTCTCAATCCAAAAAGCACAATAATTCTAGAAGAAGTTGTTTATCCCGGGTTTGTTCAAGTAGTCGCACCTTATCAGCCTAATATACTAACCGTAAAAACAGATTTTAAAACGGGAATAGACCTTGAAGATCTTGAGAGGACCTTAAAGCAAGGTCATAATCCAGCTTTACTCTACATGGTAACAGATGGACACAACCCTTTGGGACTTAGTTTAAGTAGAGAAAAACGGGAACATCTTGCAAATTTGGCTTCAAAATATAAACTTCCTATCATAGAAGATGATGCTTATGGATTTCTTTTTTATGATGAAAATATTCCTTCTTTAAGATCTTTTAACTCTGACTTTATACTATATGTGGGATCTTTTTCTAAAATCCTTGCACCTTCCCTTCGTGTTGGCTGGTTAATCGTTCCAGAATATTTAGTACCAAAATTATCGATTATAAAAGAATCGCTAGATATTAATATGGCGACCTTTTCACAACGCATTGTAAATTCGTTTATAGAAAAAGGATATTTAGAAGATCATATTTTAAACATAAGAGCTGCTTATAAATTAAGACGCGATCAAATGAATGAATCTTTAAAGAATCACCTTCCAGATGAACTGTCCTATACTGTCCCTAATAGTGGTTTTTTTATTTGGGGAGAATGTCCAAAGAACATAGATGTATCTCTTTTATTTAAAAATGCTTTAGAAGAAAAAGTCTCTTTTATCCCTGGAGGTGGATTTGCAATATCAAATATTGAAAAGTACAAAAATTGCTTAAGGTTAAGTTTTTCATCTTCAAATACGCCTAAAATTGAAGAAGGAATTAAACGCTTTTCCAAAGCACTCGAGAAGAGCAGACTTTAATATGGATTTATCTCAGATTATTAGTATTTCTGATATTCAGGAACAAGCAAAGCTTATTTTGGATCCAAGCATTTATACATACTTTTCTGGAGGATCCGATGATGAAATTACTCTAAGTGAAAATGCTGAAAGTTATAATAAAGTTCTTCTAAAGCCAAGAGTTCTTAGAGATGTTCGTAACATTACAACAAGAACGACAGTGTTAGGCCAATCAATTTCTTTGCCGGTCTTAATTGCGCCTATGGCTTTTCATAAATTAGCGCATCAAGAAGGAGAGATTGCAACTGTTAAAGCTGCAAGTGATTTTGGAACAATTATGATTGTGAGCTCTTTAGCAACGGCATCTTTAGAAGAGATTCGTAAAAATTCACTCATTGATCCTTGGCTTCAAGTCTATATGTATAAAGACCGTCATATAACAAAAAACTTACTACAATACGCCCATGAATGCGGATTTAAGGGATTGGTTCTTACAGTTGATACGCCTTTGTATGGAAAACGTAAACGAGAATTAATAAATCCTTTCTCATTCCAAGAAGATATCATTCCGCTTAACCTGGTGAAAGCAGGATTGAATTTACAAGAAATTCCAGTTGTCCATCGAGCACGGTACCTTTCACAGTTATTAGATTCTTCTCTAACATGGGAAGATATAGAATGGATTCGCTCTATAACACCTCTCCCTATCATTCTAAAAGGCATATTGACCGAAGAGGATGTTTCTATTGCAATAGAGCATAAAATTTCAGGAATTATTATATCTAATCATGGAGGCAGACAACTTGATACTGTTCCAACTCCTCTTGAAGTCCTTCCTAAAATTGCCCAAATTGCGGATGGTAAGATTGACATTTTAATAGATGGGGGAATTAGGGATGGAAAAAGCATATTCAAAGCCATTGCATTAGGAGCAAAAGCAGTGCTTATAGGAAGACCTATTTTATGGGGACTCAGTGTTGGAGGGGAGCACGGTGTATTAAAAGTCTTAGATATTTTCTCCTCTGAACTTAATCTTACAATGGCTCTTTGTGGATGTACGTCACTCGAGATGATTTCTGAAGAATATCTTTATAAACGAATTACTTATTTTTGAATATATTCATCTATTTCTTGTTGAAGAAGACTTAATTCATCTAAAATTTCTGGATTTAAATGATTAATTTTTAATATGGAGGTCACCTTAAAAGATAATTTTTTGAGCTTTTTAATAAGAAAGTTTGGGCTAGACATCTTTTTTTTGAAGTTATTTGTCCCATAAGCCAAGTTTAATTGAACAAACTCATCTTTTAAAAGTTTCACTATTTTATGTTGAGATTCTAGGGAGGACAGATTTTTTTCATTCATAATATAACAACCCTTGCACGAATGTTGTTTATTTCATTTCTGAAAATAATAATAATTTATGGCCCTAATTCTAGCTCTCTAGTTGAGGATTTATATAAGGTCCATGTTTTTCGTAGATAGAGACACTGTTGATTGTATTATCTTCATTCATTAATAATATTTTTGGAGTATGTTGTGAAATTTCATCATTGTCCATATGACAATAGCACATAATTATTATTTTATCTCCTGTACTTACAAGTCTTGCTGCCGCACCATTTATACAAATTATCCCACTGTTTTTTTCTCCTTTAATTACATATGTTTCAAATCTGTTTCCATTATCAATATTAACTACGCTGACTTTCTCGTACTCTAGAATACCGCTTTGAGTGAGTAGGTGTTCATCAATTGTTATGCTCCCTACATAATTGAGTTCAGCTTGGGTCACTTTTGCTCGATGGATCTTAGCTTTCAACATAGTTAATAACATATTTATAGCACCTTTTTCTGCATGTTTAATTATAAGTAGGTATTAGTTAATTTTTTTTATGGATACTTCCTAAAGAATGATAACCAAACAGTGTGATTAGAATGCAAGTAAAATATATACAAACATTGAATGATCATAAATCACAAGAAGCTACCTCTCCATATTTTTTAGTTAAAGCTCAAAAATCCTCCTTCTTATTTATAAAATATATAATTCTAGGTGTCATATCAAACTTTTAATTACATTACAAATTTTTACAATTTCGGTATCATTATTAATCCAAGAAGAATGACCAGCATGCATTTTTATTACTCGTATTTTTGTATTTTTAATTAATTTATCTAAATGATTATATTTGGTATTTTCAACATAATATTTAAAAAATCCTTTTTCGTCTTCCATTGCATCTTCTATTTTTGAGGCTTTAAATAAGGTAATGTTTGTTTTTGATAAATCAGAGGTTGGAGCGGGGAAATATTTGTAATTAACATGTGTGACATCCTCAAAGTTTTTGCCTATCTTCAAGACTGCCTCTTTAAGATTAAAGTAGGGATCTATGAGTATAATATTTGTAACAAGCTCTCTTTTTTTAATCAACTGCTTAGCCACTTCAAATGCTAAGGTCCCTCCTAAGCTCCAACCAAATAGGTTATATGGGCCTTCAGGTTGTAAAAGTTTTATATAAATAATATAATCCCTAGCTAGATTTTCAATTGTTATGTAATTAAGATAATTTTTATCAATTTTATTTTCGAAGTAATTATAATAATTATTAAACAATATTAAATTTTTATTATTTAATTCTGGGACTATGTTATTAAAATAACTTTCTGATCCTCCGTGACCTGGAGGGAAGATAAATAAGTTATTCTTAGCTTCATTCTTTGAATTATTAACTATTACATAAGGCTCAAAATCAGGAAAGTCGCTCATCGTATAATCAGGTATATTTTTATCTAATAGACAATGCGGGATAATATCTTGAAGTTTTTGAAGGAAAGTATGGGATACATTTTCTACAGTTTCATCCTTATAATGCAGGGTACTATAGCTCCAAAATACTTGTAATTTTCCTTCTCGAATATCTCCATTAATATTAAAAAGATA
>JAFEBT010000001.1 GCA_018242545.1 Pseudomonadota bacterium | reverse complement strand
GAAGGAAGAGCTGAAGGAAGAGCTGAAGGAAGAGCTGAAGGAAGAGCTGAAGGAAAACATGAAGAAAAAATTAAAATTGCCCGAAGGATGATTCAAAAAAAGATGAATATTGAAATAATTATCGAAGTCACAGGGCTTGCTTCTAAGGAAGTTCAAGATCTTATGGAAGAGAAAGAATTCTCCAAAGATCATTAGAATGCTAAAGATTTTAGAAATTATGTTTAACTTTTAACCACTTTACGGATTGGAAAAGAGGAGCATAGAGATCTTCTTCAAGAGAAATTTTTATGCTCTGTTCTTCTTGCGAGGTGGGAGGTCGATCTAAAAAAGAAATTTTTGGAGCTTTTTGAATAAGGGCCAAAGGTGTTTGCTCATCTCCTTCCCCTATAACAAAAACAGCCGATGCCGCAAGGGCATCTAAAATATTTATCTGTGTAACACACAAAGGCTGGCCATAAACATCTGGTTTATTCACATAAGAGTAAAGAGGTTCAAACCCACACCATCCAAGAGCGATTCCTGTAACACCACGACGTAAGGGTGTTGTATGACTGTCTGTGATGAGAATCCCTAGATCTTGAAGTTTAAATTTTGTTCGTAAATGATTCCATAATGAAAAGGCAACTTCTTGAATGTCTTTAGGATAGAGAATATAAACATTTAATCCGTTTGACGCATCAATACCAGCGCTTGGAATGAGAAGTCCGTCTTTGATCGTGAGAAATAAATTATATGGGTTTTGATCTGTTTGAAGAAGGAGGTCAGCTTCTTGGCAAATGAGATCATATTTGGAAGTTTCCTCTTTACAAATATATCGCCCTTGACAAAGGCTAACAATTTTAGACGTTAAAGCAAGAATATCTCCATTCTCAAGTTTAGGAAGAGCGTCCTCAATAATATCTTCGAGACAACTGTTCTTTCCTTCAATACGAGCAGTTTTGAAAGCTTTAATATGCATAAAGTGTTTTCCTATTTTCCGAATAAAATTTATGAATTTTTCTAAAGAGAAATCCTGGGGTCGTGTTTCAATAAGATATTGTCATATTAAAGCTTGCTTATTGACGTGAGTAAAGTTACAAAGCATTAAAAAATTAACTTTTCTTTAACAATATGAGTTTTTCTAGGAGGATTATTTATGATTTTACGTATTGTGTCTCTTCTATTTTTCGTATGTTTAATGCTCTGTGAAAAGACTTACTGTCATTCACGTCTACATGGAAAAGTTGCCATCATCACAGGAGCAAGCAAAGGAATAGGACGTGGAATTTCTAAAGTTTTTGCATCTGAAGGAGCAAAAGTTGTTCTTGTGAGCCGAACCGAAGCAGATTTAAAAAAAGTTACAAATGATATTAAATCAGCAGGAGGAGAAGCTTCTTATGTTGTGGCGGATGTTTCAAAAGCTCAAGACATGGAAAATATGGCAGCGGAAGTTTTACAAAAACATGGACGGATTGATATTTTAATTCATAATGCAGGAATCTACTCATTTGTCCGCTTTGAAGATATGGATTTAGATCAATGGAATAATATAATCGAAACCAATTTAACAAGTTCTTTTCATGTGGCTAAAGCTTGTCTTCCTGCGATGAAAAAACAAAAAAATGGGCGTATTATTTTTACATCATCTATTTCAGGTCCACGTGTTGGGCTTCCAGGGGCTTCTCATTATACAGCTTCAAAGGGTGGCATGAATGGGTTTATGCATACGCTTGCAATCGAGCTTGCAAAATATAACATTACTGTGAATGCTGTGGAACCTGGCAATATTATGTCAGAAGGTTTTGACATGTTAGGTGATGAACACAAAAAAAGAATTTTAGCGGCAATTCCAATGGGACGTCTTGGCGTGCCCGAAGACATTGCTTATGCTGACGTTTTCCTCGCTTCAGATGAGGCTCAATATATTACAGGGCAATCCATTATTGTAGATGGCGGACAAGTTCTTCCAGAATCACACCATATGGAATATTAAAGGAAAAAATATTTGCCTTAAGCTTAGAAATGGTTTTTAAAAATACCTTTATTCATAAAATTAAAAATGCCCATAAGAAATGTAGGATATTACGGGGTATTTCATATGCTTATTTTAGGAAATGTAGAGAAGAAGATGCTTAACAAATGCTTTAGAGAAATGCTATCTTACAAATATCAGAAGGCATTCTTTGAATCTTTTGTTAAGCTATATTTAAGATATTGAAGACGCTTCCTTGAAATGATTAAAAATAACATCTTAGGTTTTATGAACAACGTTTCGTTAAATATTCATAACCTTCCAGAGTGAATTTATAAATTTTCTTGAGTTTGGTTTAATCTTAATTGTTAAAAGAATTTTGATGTCTTTCAAAAAAACAAAACCTTTCGTACCAGAAGGTGTTCAAATTTTACGTTCCCTTCTTAAAACACTTCCTTCGTCCCCGGGAATATACCGAATGCTGGATGAAAAAGAGGATGTCCTTTATATTGGAAAAGCAAAAAATATAAAAAAAAGGGTTTCTAATTATGTCTCATGGAATCAATTGCCAACACGTACAAAACGGATGGTGAGTCGTGTTAAAACTGTAGATGTTGTAACGACCCATACAGAAGTAGAGGCTCTTCTCTTGGAAGCCACCCTTATTAAGAAGTTTTTGCCCCCCTTTAATATTCTTTTAAGAGATGATAAATCGTTTCCCTATATATTTATTGCAACAGACCATGAATTTCCTCAAATTATGTCTCATCGCGGAGAAAAGAAAAGACCTGGGCATTATTTTGGGCCCTTTATAGAAGCTTCCCTGGTCTATAAAACGCTTCCTCTTCTTCAAAGGGCATTTTTATTAAGATCTTGTTCCGATAGCTTTTTTGCAAGTCGCAAGCGACCTTGTCTTCTCTATCATATTAAGCGGTGTTCGGCTCCGTGTGTTCGAAAAATCTCTCCAGAGAATTATAGTATTTTGGTAGAAGAAGCACGGTCCTTTCTTACAGGAAAAACAAAGAGTGTGCAGGAAGAGCTTGCTCAAAAAATGATGGCTGAGAGTGATCAATGTCATTTTGAAAAGGCCGCTGTATTTAGAGACAGAATCCGTGCTTTGACTCAAATTCAACAAACACAAGAAGTTGTAACCTCTTTAATTAACCGGGCAGATGTTGTTGCACTTTGGTCTCAAAATGGAAAAGCTTCTATCCAAGTTTTTATGTATCAAAATGGCGTTAATATTGGAAATCTTTCTTACTTTTTAGATCAAGAAAATACGATGACCTCCGAAAGCTTGTTGGATGCTTTTTTAACACAATTTTATATGACTCATGTTCCCCCCTCTCTTATTTTAGTGAGCATAGAATTGAAAGAAAAAAACCTTATGGAGGAAGCTTTTTCAATACTTGCAAAATCTCCTGTGAAAATTGAAGTTCCACAACGCGGCCTTAAATTTAATTTGGTTAAAAATGCTTACAAAAATGCAGAAGAAGCTTTGAGACAGCATTGGGCAAAGAATGCTTCTCAAAAAGTTATTCTTGAAAGAATACAAGAGATTTTTGAATTACAAACTCTTCCAAAACGTATTGAGGTTTACGATAACAGTCATCATCAAGGCAAAGATCCTTATGGGGTCATGATTGTGGTTGGACCTGAGGGATTTCAAAAGAATGCTTATCGGAAATTTATTATTAAGGATAAAACTCATGCACCACAAGATGATTATGCCATGATGCATGAAGTTTTAAGTCGTCGGTTAAAACATCTTCAACTGGGAGAAGAAGGAGCTCTTTTTCCAGATTTAATTTTGTTGGATGGGGGTCGTGGGCATTTAAAAGTTGGAGAAAAAATTATTCAAGAAATGGGTCTTCAAGGAATTGGTCTTGGAGCAATTGCAAAAGGTTCTAACCGAAATCAAGGAGATGAAACAATTTATCGAAGTCAGAAAAATCCTTTGAAATTAATGCCCAATGATCCTCTTTTATTTTTTCTTCAACAGATTCGGGATGAGGCCCATCGATTTGCAATTACAACACATCGAAAAAAAAGACTTAAGAGTATTACAAAATCGCGTCTTGACGAGATTGATGGGATTGGTCACACTCGAAAAAAAGCTCTTTTACAACATTTTGGATCCCTAAAAGAAATTGAAAAAGCAGGTGTTTCTGATCTGCAAGCAGTTAAAGGGATTTCAGAAGGACTTGCAGAGAGCATTTATAATTATTTTCATAAGTAAAAGGATATGATAATAATTTTAAAGAATTTAAGGAGGCGCTGAATAGAAAACTATTTTTAGGCTTAACAAAATGATTTAACAAAGATTTTTAGGTTTCAGAGGCATCCAATGAACTGGACACTATCAAATTTTTTAACAATTGTACGTGTTGCAATTATTCCTCTTATAATTGGCCTTTTTTACATAAAAGGAGATTTTGTTCATCTTCTCATGGCAATGCTTTTTGTTTTTGCATGTGCTACAGATTTTTTTGATGGATATTTTGCGCGGACATGGGACCAAGTAACTTCTTTTGGACGTTTTTTAGATCCTGTTGCAGATAAGCTTTTGATTACATCTGTGTTATTTATGCTTGTTGGAGCAGGACATATTAACGGTTTTTCTCTCATTCCTGGCGTTATTATTCTTTGTCGCGAAATCTTAGTATCAGGTCTTCGAGAATTCCTAGCATCTCTTAAAATTGGGCTCCCCGTAAGTTATCTTGCAAAATGGAAAACAGGTATTCAAATGGGGGCTTTAACATGTCTTCTTTTGGGGGACAGTGTTTATTTATTTTGGTTATCTCTTCCTATTCATTTGATTGGTTTAATTCTCCTTTGGTGTGCTGGTGGTTTGACCCTGATAACGGGATATACTTATTTAAAAGAAAGTCTCCAGTATTTTAAAGATAACTCTTTCTCATAAAGGTTGAGATGCTTCCCTGGCAGGTGTCACCTTCGCTTTTGGTTCTTTTTAACGCCCTCACAGGAGAAGTAGAAAAAAGCTCAAATCTTCTTCGATTTGTGGGTGGATGTGTACGAGATTATCTCTTAAAGAAGCCTTGGTATGATGTGGATCTTGCGACTCCTCTTTCTCCTGAGGAAGTCATAACGCGGCTTCAAAAAGAAAAAATTCCTTATATTACACCAGGAATTTCCCATGGAACAGTAACAGCAATTATTGAAGGTCACGCATATCAAATCACAACGTTGCGGTGTGATGTAAGGTCAGATGGAAGACGCGCTATCGTTTCTTTTACAGAAGATTGGAGGCAAGATGCATATCGACGCGATTTTACCATCAATGCCCTTTTTATGGATTGGACCGGGACACTTTATGATTTTGTAGATGGAGAAGAAGATCTTTCTCAAGGACGGATACGGTTTGTTGGAAATCCAGAAGAGCGTATACAAGAAGATTTTTTAAGGATATTACGCCTTTTTCGGATGTTTTCCTTTTATGGAAGAGAACCTCTTGAGAAAGAAACTTTAGATGCTGTTCGAAAGTATGCCCCTCAAATAAAGAAGCTTTCAACGGAACGTATACATGCAGAATTTTTAAGGCTTTTAGAATCTCCAAGTCCCCTAAGCTCTTTAACTTTAATGAGTACTTGTGGTGTTCTAAAAGAGATTTCAGAAAGTTTGGTCATACCCTCTTTTTTCGAGACACTTTTAAAACTCGAAGCACAAATTCAAGAACCTAATCCTCTTTTAAGGGTAGCCGCACTTCTTTTGCAAACTTCTAAAAATTTGAATTTTCAAGCCCTTAAGTCCTTTTTAATTCGAAAAAATGAGATTCATTATGTGCTTTCAATTCTTTCTTATAAAAAGTTTTTAATCTCACAAGACCCATTGATTTTTTCAAAGAAACTTCTCTCCCTTATGAAGCTTCCTCTCTATCGGGATGTTATGATTTTAAAAACAGCACTCTTCTTTCAAGATAAATCAACTCTATTTATTTTAAAAAAAATTTTACAAAAAGCAGAAGACGAAAATGAACGTCTTGTTTTTCCAATAAAGGGAAAAGATCTTTTATCTTTGGGTATAAAGTCCGGTCCAGATTTAGGAAAATTATTAAAGAAGACCCAAGAATTTTGGATGGAAAATGAGTGTTCTTTAACTAAAGAAGAATGTATAGCGTATGTTTTAAAAGAGATTTGTGAAAAGGAACATTAATTTTCTATATAATTTCTATTTTTTAAAATATATCTGTATGTGTTCCTATTCGGACAAGGTAGAGCATATCTAGCATATCTTTATCTGTTTTGTATGCGAGGGCCCAATTAGGCGCTATAGGGTATTCCCAATAAGCATTCCAATTATCAGTTAGTTTGTAATTCCTATTTTTGAGAGATTTTGTTTCACTACATCCAAAATTTACTTAGGTAGTGTGGACATTTCTAAAAAGAATAAAAAGATGGTAGTATCCAAGTTTCTAGTAAAAACAAAAGGATACTCCCAAAATGGAATATTACATTAAAGAACAAGAATGTGAACATATTTTTGAACTTTTAAAAATAAGAAAAAAATAATTTTAAAAAACAATAAATTATATGAGGTCAAACATTAAATCTAAAATGAAAAACATCTCCATCTTGAACGAGATAATCCCGACCTTCAAGGCGTAATTTTCCAGAAGCTTTTGCTAGGGCCTCTCCCTGAGCCGTAACATAATCTTCGTATGAAATCGTCTCAGCGCAAATAAATCCTTTTTCAAAATCTGTATGGATAACGCCAGCAGCTTCAGGTGCTTTTGCGCCCTGTCTAACTGTCCAAGCACGTGCTTCTTTAGGACCAATTGTAAAAAAAGTAAGGAGATTTAAGAGATTATAACCTTCACGGATGACTTGAGAAAGGCCTGTTTCATGGAGTCCAAGCGTTTCAAGAAAGGCGACTTGATCTTCTTTGTCAAGCTGTGAAACTTCTGCTTCAATGGCTGCAGAAATAAAAACAGCGCGTGCCCCCATTTTCTGAGCATAGTCAGATATTTTTTGGGTGAGTGTATTTCCTGTGAGGGCATCTTGTTCTTGGACGTTGGCCACAAATAAAACAGGTTTACTTGTTAATAAATTTAAATTTTTAAAAAGAGGAATTTCATCCGGTGTTAAGGAAAGCTGACGTGCAGGTTTTCCTTCTTGAAGTAGAGGAAGAACACGTTCGCAAAGATGGAGAGCTGCTTTTGCTTCTTCTCCTTCTTTGCCAGACATTTTTACTTTTTTTCCAAGGGTTTGAATTCTGCGTTCTATACTTTCAAGATCTGCAAGCATAAGTTCTGTTTCAATAATTTCAATATCACGAATGGGATCAATAGATCCTTCCACATGCGTAATATCATCATTTTCAAAGGCTCTGACAACATGAACAAGAGCATCAACCTCACGAATATGAGCAAGAAATTTATTCCCAAGGCCTTCACCCCGGCTTGCGCCCTTAACAAGTCCTGCAATGTCAACAAATTCAAGTTGTGTTGGAATTGTGACAGCTGATTTTGCAATTTTAGCGAGCTCAAAAAGGCGAAGATCAGGAACCCCGACACGTCCTACATTGGGTTCAATTGTACAAAATGGGTAGTTTGCAGCTTCAGCTGCGGCTGTTGCCGTCAATGCGTTAAAAAGCGTGGATTTTCCAACATTTGGAAGTCCAATAATGCCACATTTAAATCCCATAATGATATCCTTTGGTTATGAATGATAAGGTTTTAAAGATGCTTGCAGTGTTTGAAGAAAAATATCTTTTTTTCCTTCCAGAAAAAGAGGAAGGAATTCAGAAATTCTCTCGCAAAACGCAGACACAAGAATGGACTCATCTTTGGTAAAAGAACCAAGAACATAAGGCGTTACTTTCTCGCGTGATCCAGGATGCCCAATTCCAACGCGTAGACGCCAATAGTCATTTCCAATATATTCTGTAATACTTTTAAGTCCATTATGTCCACCGTTTCCGCCTCCTTTTTTAAGACGTATTTCTCCTAAAGGAAGATCCAGGTCATCATGAATGATGAGGATATTATCGAGGCTAATTTTGTAAAAGCGCATCATTGGACCAACAGACTCGCCTGAAAGATTCATATAGGTAAGAGGCTTTAAGAGAAAGATTTTATGGTTTTGAAATGTGCTTTCAGAAGTCAGCCCTTTAAAATTCTTTTTAAAAGATGAAAAAGAACAATGTGGAAAACCTTGATCTAAGATTGTATCAATAATCTGAAAGCCTATATTATGGCGGGTGTGGACATACTCAGGACCGGGGTTTCCAAGACCAACAATAAGAAAAGGGGGTTCCGTTATATGCGGAGCCCCCGTAATTTTTGAGAAAAAAGATGCCATCTAAGATTTCATGAGATCTAATATTATTTAGACTCTTCCGTTGTTGAAGGGGCTTCTTGTTCTTCTGTTGTTGTAGAGGAGTCAGATTTAAGGCCTGAAGGGGCAACAATGGTTGCAAGTGTATAATCACGGTGAGCATGCGCAACCTGAACACCTTTTGGAAGTGTAATATCTTCTAAGTGAATACTCTGTCCAACTTCAAGACCCGCAAGGTCAATCGTAATTTGCTCAGGAATGGAATCAACAGGACAAGATAATTGCAAATCGTGGTAAACAATGTTTAAAACACCTCCGCGCTTAATGCCTGGAGATTTATCTTCGTTAATGAATTTAAGGAGGACATCAACCGTAATACGGGACGAAGGATCGACCCTTAAAAAATCAACATGAATAGGAGCATCTGTAACTGGGTTAAGTTGCACGTCCCTCATTAAAGCACGATGATTGGAAGATCCTATGTTTAAATCATAAAGCTTTGTATGATAATAAGGATCTTGGAGCTCAAGCTTTAGTGTTTTTGCATCAATTGCAACCATAAGGGGATCAATGCCGGTGCCATACAAAACACCAGGAATTAATCCGCTGCGGCGTGTGGCACGTGCAGGACCAGTCCCTCCTTTTGCTCGGGTTTCTATGGTGAGAGTTTTCACGGACGCCATTTTCGAATCTCCTTACTTTTCCTTAAAATCAAAAATCTTATTCAATCAAATAAACTTGAAACAGACCGCTCTTCGCTAATGCGATGAATTGCTTCCGCAATAAGAGGGGCGACTGACAATACACGAACTTTAGAACAGGCAATAACTTCTGCACAAGGCTGGATGCTGTCTGTGACAACAAGAGAAGATAAAGGCGATGCACTAATACGTTCAATTGCTCCTACTGATAGCACGCCATGGGTGGAATATGCAAGAACATCTGAAGCACCTGCGTCTTTTAATGCAACAGCAGCATTACACAATGTGCCAGCTGAGTCGACAATGTCATCAACAAGAATACAGATACGTCCTCTGACGTCTCCAATAATATTCATAACTTCAGAAACCCCAGCACGTTCCCGACGTTTATCAATGATCGCAAGCTCTGCATCAATACGTTTTGCAATTGTTCGCGCTCTATAAACACCCCCAACATCGGGCGAAACGATGGTAATATGAGAGTTTGGATAATGTGCAAGAATGTCGTTTTGAAAAACAGGGGCAGATGTTAAATTATCGACAGGAATATCAAAAAAACCCTGAATTTGGCCTGCATGAAGATCAAGTGTTAGGACGCGGCTCGCACCTGAGGTTGTAATGAGATTTGCAACAAGTTTTGCAGAAATTGGCGTGCGTGGGCCTGTTTTACGATCTTGTCGAGCATATCCAAAATAAGGAATAACGGCAGTTATACGTCGTGCTGATCCACGTTTAAGTGCATCCATTGTGACGAGAAGTTCCATTAAATTGTCATTCGCAGGAAAAGAAGTCGATTGAAGCACAAAAACATCATCTCCACGAACATTCTCTAGGATTTCAACAAAAACTTCATTGTCTGGAAATTTACGGATAATTGCGCTCGTAATTGGAATAGACAAATATGCAGAAATTGCAGTTGCGAGAGGGGGGTTGCTGTTACAAGTGATAAGTTTCATGAAAAACACGTATTTTAAAAATGTGGAACCTTTGGGACCTTATCAATCTTTTAAAGAGAAGTAAACTCTTGTCTGAAGAGAAGATGTATTTTTCTAAGGAAGAAAGTTTTTTTGAAGTTTCCCTAGACAATCTCGGACAAGATGATTTAAAAAAGCATATTGAGTCTATTTTTTAACATAAGGGAGAGTACAATGGATTATGCAGATGCCCCACCAAAAAGTGTCATTGTTGAAAGCAACTTTACGCAACAAGTACATACCTCAGAAAAAGCGGTTATTACAACACCCTCTGGTTTAAAATATCACGATGATGTCATTGGAACAGGTCCTTCCCCTAAACCGGGGCAAGAAGTAACCGTCCATTATACGGGCACCTTATTAAACGGACAAAAGTTTGATAGCTCCGTTGACCGTGGACAACCGTTTAACTTTCAGATTGGTGTTGGACAAGTTATTCGAGGATGGGATGAAGGTGTTGGATCAATGAAAGTGGGTGGAAAGCGTCGCTTAATTATACCACCCGAGCTTGGGTATGGAACCCGTGGTGCTGGAGGCGTTATTCCTCCCAATGCCACGCTTGTTTTTGAAGTCGAACTTTTGGGCGTTAAATAACAATATTGATTTTTTAAGTTTTTTAAAAAGAAGAAGGAAGAAATTCCTTTTTCTTTTTTTTATATCACAGTTTATTAAGAGAAACTGACTTGGAATTTTATTATCTTGAACAGTTTTAGGATCTTTCAATTTCTGAAAAAATTTCGCCTGACAAGCTTAAGATGATAATATAAAATTATTTTTGATCATGGGAGTTCTCAGCTGTGCTCGTATTTTTTTAGAAGTTTTTTCTATATCTAGCTGCTTCAATTCATCTTGGATCGTCAATGCCTCATTCCGAATTGCTTCTGGGATATTATCTGCGAGAAGTGTCTTAACGCACATCTTCTTAGCACTCAAAGGAAAATCAAAACTTCGAGCAAGACTTAATAAACGAGCTGCAGCTAATGATCTATATTCTAAAAGTCAAGTTTATTTGGACGTGTAGGGTTTTAATTTTAGTTTGAATTTTTCTGAAAGATGTTGATATAATTATAGAACTTTGGGTGAGAAGAAAATAGAAATCTTATAAATTTCTGATCCCATCTATTTAACTTAAAAAAATAATAAAAAGAGGCTTCAATGATAATCTTCAAATACATCTCTATAGCTTGGCTGATTTCAATGGTTTATGTTTTTTCTTCTCAGGCAAAGGTAGATGTTTCTGGCCAAAAGCTTACTCCCAAAATATGTAATAGGATTCTTCTGGAGCCTGATTCGGATCTTAGGACATGCGAGGTGTGTTTAAAACAAGTTCTTAGAACATCTTTGACACGCGCTGAATATGTTCAAACATTAAAAGCTTCTCAAGGAGGAGAAACACTTGCTCCTGGGACACAAGGGGTAACACAGGATAGTCTCGAAGAAAACACTCTAAATCCTCCTGCCTCTCAAATTATCGCATCAGAAAGTTCCGAGTCTTCTCATGAAGATGCCGTGGTTACCTCCGCGCCTACAAGTGTTGAATCTGGTGGTAAATCCTCATCTATTCCGGCTGAAAATGACAGTTCATCCGCTTCTCAAAATGCTGTTTCTCTTCAGCCGATTGTTCCTGAAGCAAAGCCCTCTCTTGAACCTGCGTCGCTTCAATCAGCTTCTGGTCCTGTATTAGTACAGGCTTCTTCTGAAGCTGTTAACCCCAAAGGAGTTATTGAATCTCAACATCTTCTCGCATCAACGCTATCTCCTGCGCCTGTGAACAATATTCTGTCTTCCCAAGGCATACCTGCTCCTAAAGCCTTGTCAAAAGAACCTGCATCACGCTCCCTTCTTTCTTCGCAGGAAGTTCGAGCCCTTCAGGATCATCTTCCGGATCCTGTTCTGCAGCGAACAAGAGCCATTCAAACGGCTGAAAATAGTATTTCAAGCCTGATGGAAAATGTTAGAAGTGATCAAGAAAAGATAAAAGCGCTTCGGGAAAATATAGAAAAAAATAAAGCAATCATTTCTGGGGAGCTTCCTCTTCCGAAGGGAGCAACACTGAAAGGTCTTCAAAGCCGTATTGAGGTAGATCGTGAGAATATAGTCAAACAAGAAAATCATATTCAAGATAAGACAAAAGAAGTTCAAACACTAAAAGAAAAAGCAGAAAAGCTTCAAGGAGAAATTCATGTTATTTTAAAGGGGGATGAAGCAAAAGGCATATTGGCGTCGCGTTATGCCTCAAAATTAGAAGGAAAACAAGGAGAAATTGTTCGCAAACAAGCAACGCATGATCTTTCAATTCTTACCTATAATGAAGCTCAACAAGCCTATGCAGCCTCTGCGGGTATTTCTTTTGGTTTTGGATTCCCAATTGAACAACAAATGAAAAATCAACGTCTCATTGATCATTTATTCTCCCTTGCTGAACAACTGAGAGAAGATGGCCCAGATAATCGGGAACTTGCAGAACAAATGGAACTTCAAGCAGAACAACTTAAAAGCGTTACCCCTGCTAGTCCTCAGAAGAAACTTGCTGACATTAAGTACAAAAAAAAATAAAAAACAAATTACATGTTTAAGAATAGACATTGAGGGGCACGTGAAAAGACGATCCATGTGACGTCTATTTTTCTTGCATATTTGACCAAATGGCGCGATTTTTTTCACGCCATTAGCGTGCCATAGTAAGGTGATATATGCAAACGTTATTCTTTGCATCCTTCAGGATTTAAAGAATAACGTCTCAATTGGTATTAAGAAGAGTTTAATAAGTTTAAAGTGTTGACTTTTCTCCAGGAGAGAGAGTGGAAAGAGTTTGAAGAAGCTCTTGAGAGGTAGGAGAAACATGGGAAGGAAGATGTTTTTTGAACGCGTTGGGAAGATCTGCATTGGGTAAAATAGAAATTAAAGTCCGTGCTCCTTGTTCAACAAAAGGTAAGAGACGGGATGATGTTACTGTTTGAGGCCACATCTCAGGAGCAAGGAAAAAAGTAAGGCCTAAGTAAGCAAGAACAACAAGGATCATGCCGCGTATAAGACCAAATAAAAATCCAAAAGACCGATCAAGGCCTGCTAAAAGACTTCCTTTTATTTGACGCGAAATCCCTTTACTGATGAGAACAAGGAAGAGAAGAGAGACAAAAAATACAATAAAAATCGAAAGAATATCTACAACGAGAGTTGAAGAGATATAGGGGCTTAAGAAAGGCTTTAAGAGATTTCCCCATAGAATTGCAATTACAAGAGCGCCTCCCCAGCTTAAAAGACCAAGGGCTTCACGGGTAAATCCACGCGCAAACCCAACAAAGCCTGAAATAAGAATAAGCGCAATAATCCCGAGATCTGTCCAAGGAATAAGAAGTGTGTTCATGATAAAGTTTTCTCCAATTATTTTTATTTTTTATTTAAAGAGGGTCATAAAAAGATCTTTGAGCGTTTTAATTTCTAAAATCTCAAGATGATCTCTTTTGAAGTGTTTATGCCGTTCAGAAAACCCAAAGGGAATAAAGGCTTTAGAAAATCCCAGCTTTAAAGCTTCTTTTAAACGGACATCTTCACCACTTACGGCACGAATATCTCCCGAAAGACCAATCTCTCCCAAAAAAACGGCATTTTTTGGAAGGGCCTTATTATGATAAGCTGAAATGAGAGCACATGCAACTGCAAGATCTGCGGCCGGCTCTCCAATGCGTAATCCGCCAGCGACATTTAAATAAACATCTCGGTTACTGAAAGAATATCCACACCTGGCTTCAAGCACAGCAAGAATCATGCAAAGTCTTCCATAATCCCATCCAACAGTGGTTCGTCGAGGCGTTCCAAAAGGAGTTGGCGCGACAAGGGCTTGAATTTCGACAAGCAGGGGCCGTGTTCCTTCAAGACCTGCAAAAATGCTCATACCACTTATATTTTTTTCGTGGTTTCCAATAAAAAGTTGAGAAGGATTTGAAACTTCTTGAAGACCTCGATCCGTCATGTCAAAGACACCAATTTCATTTGTGGGACCAAAGCGATTCTTAATAGTTCGTAATATTCTAAAGTGATGGGAACGCTCTCCTTCAAAATAAAGAACTGTATCCACCATATGCTCTAGTAAACGCGGACCTGCAAGTGTTCCTTCTTTTGTAACATGACCAATTAAAAAAACAGTAATATTATGTTCTTTTGCTGCGCGAATAATTTCATGAGTTGCCGCACGAACTTGTGTTACTGTTCCGGGAGCGGCATCAATGCCTTCGACATAAAGCGTTTGAATTGAATCTAAAATAAAAAATGAGGGAGGATTGTCTGTTTTAAAATGAGAAATAATTTTTTGAGTTTGAGTTTCGGTGGCGAGAAGAACAGGACAATTTTCAAGGCCAAGACGTTTTGCTCTCAGTCGTATTTGCTCCAACCCTTCTTCTCCCGAAATATAAGCACATCCGTGGGGAAATTGACTTATGAGGGCGGCGACTTGGAGAAGAAGCGTAGATTTTCCAATGCCAGGATCCCCTCCGACAAGAAGGACGGATCCAGGGACAAGTCCTCCTCCAATGACGCGATCAAATTCTGAAATTCCTGTTTTAATGCGTTCAGGTGGAGATTCTTGAGAAAGAAGAGATGAAAATTCGAGAGGAACAGAAAACTTAGAAGCTTTTTTCTTTTCAGTGAGATGATGAGATGAAATGACGTCTTCTAAAAGCGTATTCCATTCATCGCAACCCGTACACTTTCCGCTCCATTTGGAATGGGATGTCCCGCAAGATTGGCAAACATAACGTATAAGAAGTTTTGACACGAAAGAAACCTGAACGATTTTGATGTGATTAAATTATGCTTTAATATTGACGGGGATTGGACCCTCCATACGTCCATGAATAAATTGATTAAGATAGGGGTTTTTGCTTTTTTCAATACTTTTAGAATCTCCAAGCCAAATGATTTTACCTTCATACAACATGGCAATTTTATCTGCAATATGGTGGGCACTTATTAAGTCATGTGTGATTGTAATGGCGGCAGCCCCGAGATCTTTTACGCATTTAACAATTAAACTATCAATAACTGTTCTCATAATGGGATCTAAACCAGTTGTGGGCTCATCAAAAAATAAAATAGCTGGATTTGTGGCAATAGCGCGTGCCAGGCCAACACGCTTTTGCATACCTCCAGAAAGTTCAGAAGGCATTAAATCTGCAACAGAGTCAGAAAGTCCAACGGCGTTTAATTTTTCAAGAGCAATTTCACGCGCTTCTTTTGCAGGAGTCCTGAAACGTTGTCTCAAGCCAAAAGCAACATTTTGCCAAACTGTAAGGCTATCAAAGAGAGCACCTCCTTGAAAGAGCATTCCAATTTGGCTAATAATTTCTTCTTTTTCTGAGCCATTAAGAGAAAAGACATCTTTTCCATCAATAAAAATTTTTCCTGATGTTGGCTTAAGAAGGCCTAGAATGCATTTTAAGAGAACTGATTTTCCTGAGCCTGATCCTCCAATTACAACGAGAGATTCTCCTTGGTTTAAAGAAAGATCAACGCCTGTTAGAACTTTTTTTTCACCAAAAGCCTTTTCAAGACCTTTAAGTCTAATTTTTTCATGGGGAGAAGATGATTTTTGAGACATTGAGGTCCTATGTTCCAAAAAGAATGGCTGTTAAAAGGTAATTACAAATTAAGATAAGGATGGATGCAGAGACAACGGCGCTCGTTGTTGCAGCGCCAACACCTTGAGCACCTCCTTTGGAATTAAAGCCAGCATAACATCCTGAAAGCGTAATGATAAATCCGAAAACAGCGGCCTTAATAAGTCCAGAATTGACGTCTTCTGCTTTCAAATATGTAAAAGTTTGATTGATATAAAGCGCTGCATTAAATCCAAGTTTGTAGGTTGCAACCAAATATCCTCCAAAAACGCCAATGGCATCTGCGGTGAGAACAAGGAGAGGAAGCATGAGAACACCCGCCCAAAGACGGGGAACAATAAGGTATTTATACGGATTGGTTGAAAGTGTAGACAGAGCATCAATTTGTTCTGTCACACGCATGGTTCCGATTTCAGCTGCAATAGAAGCTCCAATACGGCCTGCGACCATAAGGCCAGCAAGGACTGGTCCTAATTCACGTGTCATCGAGAGGATAACAACGGTTGCAATCGAGCTTTCTGCTGAAAAACGGGAAAACCCAGTATAACTTTGGAGAACTAAAACCATTCCAGTAAAAATTGCTGTGAGACCTACCACCGGAAGAGAAAGATATCCAATTTCAAAGAATTGTCGGCCCCATTGCCGGAAAAAGAATGGCGGTCTAAAACAATGGCTAATCGAAATAAAGGCAAACAGAAAAAATGCTCCTGTTGCATTTAAAAATGCTAAAAAATAACGGCCAATGGTTCGTAGAAAGTTCAACATAGCAAAAACCTACCATATTGCTTAAGGATGGAAAAGACACTAAATCGTAAAATTTCAAATAAGGGCAATAATATTAAAAGAAAGATTTTAAAACTAAACTTTAAAGAACAATTCCTTGCTTTAAAATTGGCGCTCTCATCGCTCCCCTAAAGAAAAGCGTTTTCGAGCGCCTCGTGATAAAATATAAAAGTGCCAGAGCTCTTTTATTTTAGAATTTAATTAATCAACGACCTTAATTCCTTTTGGGCGTTGGGCATATTCTGGTAGATTGTCTGCAGGCAAAACACGTTGATAACTTCCAGAAATCTGGACAAGAACACGGCTTCCGACAGGGCAAATAACATCGCCTTCCTTTTTGTTTTGAACGATTATAACAGTTTGCCCATTTTCTTTAATAATGGCATATTCTACACCAGGACCATCGGAAATCCCTTGTTCTGCGAAGGCACCTGCTGCTGCACCAATTAAGGCACCGCCCGCGATGGCCCAAACATTCCCTGTGCCGCCGCCAATATAAGAGCCTGCACCCGCTCCAGTGCCAGCCCCTATGAGAGCTCCAGCACCTGTATTTTCTCCAATAATGTCAACGTTGCGAACAGCAAGAACTGTTCCAAATTCAACGAGGATGCTTTGCCCGACATCTTTGTGGCTATACTGGTTTTGGCTTGGCTTTGTACAACCAGATAAGCTTGCAATGATTAGACAAGATAAAAGCAGTTTTGTTTTCATGAAATATCTCCTTAAAAGAATTAATGTGTTACAGATTTTGAAGCTAAGAGACGAATAAGATGGGTAATGTTTTCTTGGATTGCTTTTGTGGCGGCGGCGCGTATCCGAAAGTTAGAGTCAGAAAAAAGAGAAAAAGGAACGTGAGAAGAAAGCGAGATGATCTCATCTAAGACAACTTGCTTTGTATCGGCCCGTTTAAGCTGATAACGTGCTTTTGCAATGACATCCAAGCTAAATGTGAAGCTTGGAATATCAAGCTGGAGGAGTATCGCATCCAAGATGTATTTAGGAGACATGTGTGCACGACTTGCGAAATTTGCACCTAAAAGGGCTTGTTGAAGAGCTTCTGTATATTGGGGAACTTTAACAGGAGCTGCTTTATGTTCTGCATTCGGCGCAATTTGAACATTTCCTAATTGTATGTTTTGCTCAAAATCAGAATTCACGGGGAGCTGACTATAAATTCCAAGCATAGGTGACATTTCATGGGAAGGAAGGGGAGGCCCCTCACATCCAATCATGAGAAGAACAAGTGCAAAAAGAGGAAGAAATTTTTTCATAAAAGTCTCTGAGATAAAGTTAGTGTTCAAAGAAACAAAAAAGTAGAAATTAACAAAGATCCAGACATTGTTTTAAAAAATTTAGAAGAACCTCAGGACATAGTCCCAAAAAGTTCTTTTATACTCTTAATATTTTTTTGAGAAAAAACAAGAAAAAGCAATTTCTCAAAAATAACTTTTAAGATGAGTCTCATTTTTATATCTTAAAAAGGAAAGAATGAAAAGAGAGATGGGCTTTTTTTATGAGGATTAAGGGAGAATGCAAGAAAATAAATATGATATGTAAAGATTTTACAGGTCTTTTTAATGAGAGCGTCACATATATTTTTGATTCTTTAAGATAGATTTACTTTTTTCAAATATAAGAATAATATTTCATTTTAGAAGGAAAGAAAGATAAGTATAAACTCTATAAAAAACTACTTTTAAAATGGGGGAAATATAATGATCCAGATATCACGGAAGATCTTTTTTGTAGGCGTCCTCATGGGAGTCTCTTTTTCATACTTGGCTTCTCACGTGAAAGCACATGATGAGATGGAACCAAAAGCAGAAACTTTAAGGACCTTATCTCTTTTGCGTTTAACAACAATTGCATCAAATGGAGATAAAAAAATTATTTATAAAAAATCTTGTGTTGGTGGCTGTGTTTATACATTGGCTAAAATTGATTGGGACGCTATTCACAAGGATACCGAGCTAAAAAATACAAAAATAAAAAGGGTAGATATTACAGCCGATCCCCATACCTGTGATCGGCTCCTAAAAGAATTTGAAATAATAGACGGCTTAAAAACCCAAGTTAATATAGCCGATGAAGGGCAGGCTGTTTTAACGGCTAATAATTTTAAATCAGAGGATTGGGAAACGTTTTTGAATTCTATGGATAATTTAAACAATAGCATGCTTTTAAATGATCACAATGGAGTTACGAGCGTTGCAATCACCCTAGAAAGATAAGAATTTTATGAAAAGACATACCCAGAGGTCCAACACTCGACAGAATAAAGAAAATAATTGAAAAAAGATAAAACCCCTCCCTGTGAAAGAAAAGGAAAGAAAGAATGAGAGAATTAAAGAGGGGAGTTGCGCATGTTTCTGGAGTGATTGAAGAAGACCTAAAAAAACGAGAGATAGGATTACATAAAGCGCATATTGAAGGAATAGCAGATTAAGCAGCAACCGTTTAAGTCTATCAGGATGTTAAGAGTGGGACTGGATATCAATTTTGCCAGGAAGAACGAGAGATGAAAAATCCAAAGAGTGTTAGATTAGTAGGCTCCTTTCAAATCCCTTTATTAAATCTTTCTATGGGATGAGAGAGGGTTCCTGAGATTGCAGAAGTGCTTACAGAACAAGCATAGGCTCTTGTTCCCATTTTTAAATTATGGTTCTTTATTTATCTTGTCGAGTGGTGAATTTAAACCCTTTAAAACTAAAACTACACTTGCTATTCTTAAATATAAGAGTAACATATAGGGTTAATAAAGAAGAAAGGTAAAAATATAAAGCCTGGTAAGAAAACAATTGTCATTTCAAAAGATTGATGACCAAAAAAGGAGAAAAAAAATGATTTCTAAAAAATTACTGGTACTTGGATGTCTAGCCATCATTGGACCAGTTGGAAATGTTTTAGCATCTTATTGTTGTGATGGGCCTAATTCTTTACCAAGTTTCTATAACGGGTCTTGTGTTGCTGAATCAGAGAAGAGCTGTAACGCCCATGGAGGAAGCGGAGCTGGTCAGTGTCAAGATGTGGGTTGTTATAATGATTGGACTGGGGAATCCTTCTAGTCTTTATCTTAAAAAGTAGCAATTTTAGATGACGTGGCTAAAGCAAGACGAGACCCACCTTCAGGAAATGTTTTTTGTAAACTTTTTTTATGAAATTTCAGAGGTTCAAGAGATTTTAAAAGAATGTTATCGGGGGTTGTTGCTTAAAAAGAAGAGTTATTTTTCTTAAGGAAAAATTAAATTAAGCGATAAAGAAATAATTCACTAAAAGCAGATATTGCTTTAAGAAATTTGATGATTCAAAAAAGAGAAAAAAATGATTTCTAAAAAATTATTCGTACTTGGATGTAAAATTGTGTGTATAAGCGATTGGACTTGCTTGGGATGTGTATGAACATAAATGTTGTAATTTATCGAGTGGAAGAATATGTAGCCTAGAAAATCTGTATCCGTCTACTATTGACTTAAAAAACCTCTGCGAAAAGACTTTAGCAGGAACGTGGGGTCCAGCAGTGTGTGTGGGTGTTAGCGGTCATTGCTTTTCTGCTGGTTGTAAAGAGATAAATTGTGCTTCTGATTGATATTTGAAAAGCTTCTATTTTATTTTTTTCTTATAGATCTCTTCTTGCTTAAATTTCATAAAAATGATAAAGACCAGTAGTTTTTATCTTATGAGGAATTAAATTATGTCCATGACAGAGTCGTCTCCTTCTTCTTCCGATCCTTTGAAGCCTCAAGTCGGGGGTATTGCAGCAGATCGTTTGAAAAGCTTTATTGAACGTCTCGAACGTCTCGAAGTTGAAAAGGCTCAATTACAGGATTTTGTAAAAGATGTTTTTGATGAAGCAAAATCAGCTGGCTTTGATGTTAAGGTCATTCGTCAAATCTTGAAACTTCGAAAACAAGATGCGGAAACTTTGGCAGAACAAGAAGAGCTCCTTGATCTTTATAAGCATGCGCTTGGAATGATCTAAGAATAAAAATTAAGAGATTATTTTTAGAATTGTTCGCCTTGCCGAACGCCAAAAAGCCCATTTTCTTGAACATATCCTTTAAAATCTTGTGCGTTGATAAAGCACCAAATGCCATCGCAATTTTTAATTTCCACGAGGACGCCTCTTTCAAGATGGGCTAAAAGGTTGCTTTTTAGATCAGGTTTGCTATAAAGGGAAAGGATTTTGGTTTGAACAAGGCCTGTTCTTTTCTTTTTAAGCATTGTTTTGTTAATCCAAGCCTCGTCTCCTTTAAAGTCTTTAATTTTACGCCAATGTTCATATTCTTCTAAAACTTGCACAGGAATATCTGACTTTATATAAACCCATTCAATTGGGTAAGACATGCCAGGCCCACAGCGTGCATTAATTTTAGAAGCTTTAAGGGACGCAAAATAGGGGTATGTAAGAATGGTATTTTTAGAATCTTCTTTGCATCCGAGTAATGCAAACATTCCCACTCCTAACCAAAGAAAAAGGAAAGGAAATTTTTTGAAAATCTTTAAGATACCCAATATAGAATTAATCCAGCAAAGACAACACCAACTACAATCATAAAAATTCTCCAAATAAGAAGGTTTTTGAGATTCACCAAATGGACTATAAACTCTAGAATTAAAAAAAGGAATATTTTTTATTAAAAAAAGAAAGGATGACAGTAAATATTATGAAAAGATATATATCATTGGTGTCTTTAGGGTTTTTATTTTTAAGCTTTACGGTATTAAATCTGAGCGCAAACGAGTCAGGCGTTTATGATGCATGGCAGGTAAGAGCGTTTACAAAAGATAAAAATAAAGTTTTTTATATAACAAGTCTTCCAGAGGCTCAAACGGGAAATTTTAAAAAGAGAGCTCAGACTTATATAAGTATTACCACGCGGCCAGATCAAAAAAGCTTTAATGTTTTTAGTCTCAAAGCAGGATATCCTTACAAAGAAGGAAGTTTTGTAAAAATTTCTATTTTTAGTAAAGATAAAAAGAAATTGAAAGAATTTGAGCTCTTTACGCAAGATGATATGGCTTGGGCCGTTGATGATAAAATGGATAAAGAGCTTATACAGGCCATGAAGAAAGGAGAGAGTCTTATTGCGGAAGGTATCAGTCAGAAAGGAACGCTTTCAACGGATACTTATTTGCTTAAAGGATTTACAGCTGCTCTTCAAGAGCTTGAAAGCTTGCCTAAAAAATCATGACGCGTAATTCATCAAAGTCTCTTATTGGAGAGAGCCGAGAAACACTTCAAACGATTTTAAAGACCTGGGAACCTTATCGTATTCGGCAACTTTTTTCATGGATTTATGAAAAAGGAAGTTCTAACTTTGAGACAATGAGCTCTTTGCCAAAATCACTGCGGCAAGCATTATCAGAAGCGTTTAATCTTGAGCGGCCTCTTGTTTCAAAGGCTCAAATTTCTTCTGATGGAACACAAAAATGGCTTTTAAAACTTCATGATGCTCATGAAATTGAGACTGTTCATATTCCTGAATTGACCCGTGGTACCCTTTGTGTTTCTTCACAAGTGGGATGTACCTTAACATGTAAATTCTGTCATACGGGAACTCAGACTTGGGTTCGAAATCTTGAACCGGGTGAAATTTTAGGGCAAGTTTTTGTGGCGCGGGATGTTTTCGGAGAATGGCCTTCGCCTGATGGGAAAAGGCATGTTTCTCATCTTGTCTTTATGGGAATGGGCGAGCCCCTTTATAATTATGAGAATGTATCGAAGGCCCTAAAGATTTTAATGGATCCTCAAGGGCTGCGGTTTTCAAGGCAGAAAATAACGCTTTCTACATCTGGTGTTATCCCTCAAATTGAAGTCTGTGGACGCGAGCTTGGCGTGCGTCTTGCCGTCTCCCTTCATGCAGTACGGGATGATATTCGGGATGTAATTGTTCCTCTTAATAAAAAATATCCTCTTAAAGATTTAATAGAGATTGTGCGCGCTTATCCTGAGATTTCTAAAACAGATTATGTAACGTTTGAATATGTGATGCTCAAGAATATCAATGACTCCGAAAAAGACGCAAAAGAATTGGCGCGTCTTATTCGAGGTATTCCTTCAAAAATAAACCTTATTCCCTTTAATCCTTGGCCTGGTACTTCTTATGAATGCTCTAATCTTCAAACAATGGAGAAGTTCTCAGAAATCCTTAAACATCATGGTTATGCAGCCCCGCTTAGAAAGACACGAGGACAGGACATTCTTGCAGCATGTGGGCAATTAAAATCAGAAAGCATGCGTCAGTCTAAGAGTAAATTGAAAGCATGTTCTGAGCCCACGGTCCATTAAATTTTAAGTTCTGTTTTAACCTCTTCGAAAGAACGCCCATTTGTCCGATGAAGAGCTTCAAGAAGTCTCGAAAGATTCTTTGGAGATTGGCAGAGATAAATAGTTTCTTGCAGGGATCTATACTCACCTTCAGAAATCACAATAACATTTTTTCCTTTTTTTCGTGTAACAAGAAGAGGGATATGATCATTACATACGCGATCAAAATTCTTTTTCAGGTGCTTTTTAATTTCAGGATAAGAAATAGATATATTCATTTTGTTTTTCCATTCCAAATTTAATGTGCCTTTTCTTATGTTTTTAATATATTTTGAGAGTCAAAAAATATAGGAAAGCTTTTTTTAATAAAAGAATCGATTTTCATAAAACATAAAGGTTTGATTCTCTAATCTAAAGTTGGAAAAGACGCATGGAGATGGATGATTTTCCAGTTTCCATCTTCTTCTATAAAGGTGAACGTTATACGTAGATTAGAGGAAATATGCCAAACACCTTCTATTTTAATTGACGCCTTACATAAAGCCGATAGCCATAAAGATTCTTCAAAAGTAGAAAACGGTCAGGCAATCACCTCAAGTGTTCTGCTTTCTGCACCATTCCAGTTCAAAAGGAACTCTTTTTCAATTTCTTGAAAACCATTATGTGCATGCTCAGAGCATGCGCTCCACATTGATGCCTTATTAGAAAATATTCTTGAAAGTGTTTCAAGATCTTGGTTGCTGTATGCATTACAAAATTCTAAGATAAGTGATTTTGCTTTTGTAATCGTTAATGAATCCATTTTTCCTTAAACCATTTCTAAAAATTATTTTTTTACATTAAGATAGAAAGAAAATTGCTTTATGTCGATATTTTTTTATAAAAAATTTTTTATGATTTCCCTTTAAATTTAGAGAAAGAAGGCTTATATTAAAGGTGTTGGGTTAACCAACTATGGCGATAAACGGTTAGTAGAATAAGCGGGACGGACCCGGGGGCGGTACCCGGCACCTCCACCAAATCGGAAATGACTTGCTAAGTTTTTAGCTGGTTAATAAATCTTAAGGATTCTTAAGTTTCTTTGGGGGTGAAATAGGATCGACGTACGTGGTAAAGGCTTATCTTTCGCTCGGTATGGTATCCGCCGAAACGGGCTAATTTGTAAATGCAGACAATGATAATGCATTTGGAGTAGAAGCTATGAACGACAATGCACCTGCAGTTGCTGCAGCTGCTTAAGCGTTAAGCACTTCGCGGTTAGGGGGCACCGGGCAACAGAATGCCCCCACTTTCATATATAGAAAAGATTAAGAGAAGAGAAGAAAACGCTCTTTTTTTGTTGACGTTTAAAAGAGGGGGGGGTAAAAATAACTCTTATGATGAAAACCTCTTTCGTTTCTCTTTTTGTTAATCTTAATCTCCTGGCAGCACGTGCTGCCCTTTAATTATATTTTCCCCAAATTTATGTTGATTTTAGAAAAACGCTCCAAAAGTAGTGGAGCCTTTTTAGAGGATTTTGAAAGATGACGTTTTATCGATTAACACAATGGATGACATGGTTTTTAGCATCGTTTTTTTATGCATACCAATATGTATTACGGGTTATTCCCCGCGTTTTAATGCCAGACATTATGCAGAAGTTCCAAATTGATGCGGCTATTTTTGGTCAATTTTCAGGCTTTTACTATTTAGGTTATGTTCTTATGCATATTCCTCTTGGAATTCTCCTTGATCGCGTTGGGCCTAAAATTATCCTCCCTCTTTGCATTGGAATGACAATGCTCGGTCTTCTTCCTCTTATTTATGCAGATTTTTGGCTTTATCCAGGACTTGGACGTATCCTAATCGGAATGGGATCTTCTGGGGCCATTTTGGGTGTTTTTAAAATCATCCGTATGAATTTTAAAGAAGATCATTTTACAAGAATGCTCGGAATTTCTGTTGCAATTGGACTTGTGGGGGGAATTTATGGGGGATGGCCCATCCATAAACTTCGGGAATATTTAGGATTAGAGCAAGTGCTATTTTTGCTTATTGCTGTTGGAGGAATTCTCGCCCTTCTCTTTTTTATGCTCATTCCTTCCTTAAAATCAGCATCAAAGGCATCTGAAAAGACTTTATTTTCAGATATTAAGTCTGTTTTTGGGAATAAAAAACTTTTGTCAATTTGTCTTTTGGGAGGATTGATGGTAGGTCCTTTAGAAGGATTTGCGGATGTCTGGGGAAGTTCTTTTTTGTTAAATTATTATGGCTTTACAAAAGAAGTAGCTTCTGCGCTTCCCGATTGCATCTTTTTTGGGATGTTAGTTGGCTCTCCTCTTTTAAGTTATGTGGCGGATAAAACAAAAGCCTATTATGCACTTATCATTTTGTGTGCTTTTGGAATGGCCTTTGATTTTATATTTTTGCTGATGGGACGCGGGACAATATTTACACTTTCTTTTGTTTTTTGGAGCATAGGTGTTTTATGTGCTTATCAAATTTTGGTGATTTATAAAGCAACAACTTACGTAAAATCGAATCTCGTTGGTTTAAGTACAGCGATTGCAAATATGATTATAATGCCTTTTGGATACGTATATCATACGGCAATTGGAGAAGTCATGAATTTCTTAGGAGAGAACGGAAGTGCCTGTGGAGATATTGGAAGATATGGAAAAGATGCATTTGTAGCTGCCATCTCTCTTATTCCTTTAGGACTTTTTATCGGCGGTTTTGGATTTATGATTATTGTTCTTTCTGAAAGAAAAAATAAAGTTTAGAAACGTTTAAAATTTTGTCTCTTGTTCAAAGGAGGATGCTCTTCTAGAATTGAAAATTCTTTGGCAAGAGACATTTTGTGTGCATAAATAATGCTTTTAAAGGAAAGAACAATTTCTCTATGAATCTTTCACGTTTTATGAACACCCGTATTTTATCCGTTGGAATTCTTGGAATGCCGCCAGGGCTTTTGTTTGTACTTATTATGTCAACGATGCAAATTTGGTTAACTGAGGCAGGTTTAAGTAAAACAACGATTGGTCTTTTTGCTTTTGCAGCAATGCCAAATGCTCTAAAATTCTTATGGGCTCCTTTGATTGACCATATTCAGTTTCCTATTTTAGGAAAGATTTTAGGTCGCAGGCGGAGTTGGGCTATTTTTTTTCAAGTCGGATTGATGCTTTCTCTCCTCGGACTCGGCTTAAGTTCTCCTGCACAAAATTTAGGAAATATGATTTTTTGCTTAACCCTTGTTTCTTTTTTTGGAGCCAGCCAAGAAATTGTTTTAGATGCGTATCGTATTGAAATTTTAAACCCAAATGAATATGGCGTAGGCGTTACGTCAAATGTTCTTGGATATCGGCTTGGAACAATTATGGGTGGGGCTGGGGCTCTTTATATAGGCGCTTTTTATGGATGGTTTTTTGCCTATGCCGGGATGGTTTTTTGTATTTTTTTGTCAAGCATTGTTATTCTTTTAAACCCCGAGCCATCGCCCATTACATCAGATTTAATGAAAGAGCGTCAAGAAAAAGCGCTTTATTATATGGAAGTTCGGAATATACAAGGATTTTTTTCTAAGATTATCGCATGGATTTATGGGGCCGTTATTGGTCCGTTTAGTGAATTCACCCGTCGAAAAGATTGGATTCTGATCGTTTGTTTAATTTTAGTATTTCGGTTAGGAGATAATCTTATCAATAACATGGCTAACGTGTTTTATTTAAATGTTGGATTTACAGTTATTGAAATTGCGAATGTCACAAAATTTTTTGGCGTATTTGCGACCATTATTGGAGGTGTTGTCGGAGGCGTTTTATCAAGCCATGTTGGATTCTTGAGAGGCCTTTTAATTGCGGGAATTCTTCATACGCTTTCTAACATAATGTTTATTGTTATTTCTCAATGTGGTGCTCAAGTTGATCTTTTTTATATTGCTATTGCTCTTGAGAATGTAACGGGCGGCATGAGTACAACGGCTTTTGTAACATATCTTTCAAGCCTCTGTCATAAATCCTTTACGGGGACACAATATGCCCTTCTCTCAGCTCTTTGGTATCTTTCTACAAATTTAGGTGCTTTTGGAGGCTTTCTGGCAGATCATCTTGATTGGACAACTTATTTTGAAGTAACGCTTGGAGCTGCGGTTCCAGGGTTGATTATTTTAACGGTTTTGGTGATGCGCGAACATGCAAGAAATAATTCTTAAATTTTGCATAGAAAAATTCTTACACATTTTCATGGTATAGCATCTTTTCGGGGAGGGATAATTAAAGACGCTCTTTCTTTTTAGATAATAATTTAGTTAAGAAAATTTCAAGAATTCTAAAAAATGAAAAAAATAAGTTATGATCAAAAAAATAATAAAACTAAATAAAAATACAAAAAAATGAAAGAAATTTTTTAAATTTTGATAATTAATAAGGAATTAGTAACTCTTATACACTCTCTTTACTTTCTTTAAAAAAATATTTATAAATATAGTATGAAAAAAATAAATTATGACATATGAAAGGAAAATTTTATGAAAAATCTAATAATTACTTTTGTTTTTGGTTTGATATCCGTAAGCTTTTTTATGTCTTCATCATCTATAGCTGGTAATGACTCTTCTGAAAAAGAATATAGTCGTGGAACTTTAGGAACCAACTCCATGTCAGAAGGTGAGTCTGGTGGGAGCAGATAAGTAGGTTTTTTTTAAAGAAAAATGGGTTTCTCGTTTCTTTTAGAAATGAGCTTAGTGTTTTTATTATAAAATATGGAAGATCTCAAGCTTTATAATAAATATATTAGGTCCCAATTTTACCTTATTATTAAAAAAATGTATTATAGAAATGGTTTATAAAAAAAGCCATTTTTTTGATAAATACTTTTTAATTTTTTGTAACGTAATCAGTTATAAAAGAATGTGAAGGCCCATAAATTTCTGAAAAAATCTTAACACTTCTTTTAAGATAGTCTTTTATGTCTTTTTCTGCTTTATTTTTATCAAATGTAATGTCTTCAAAAACTTTCTCTGATTCAAGGAATTTATACTGGTTTTTATCTAAGAACATCTTACAAAATACTCTTATATTTTTAAAAAAATCTCTAAAATATTCTGAGGACTGAAAAAAATCTTTTTCTTTATATTTTATAATAGCGGCATGATAATAATTAATAAAAAACATTAGGTTTATATAATTGTTTTTTGATTTTCTTTGCGTTTTAAAAACAACTAAGCAATCTTCATAAGCTTCTTTAAATTGTCCTTTTCTAATATAAATCTCAGCTCTATAAACACGTGGAGCAATAACACGAGGTCCCCACAAATCTTCAAAAGCTTTTATAGCTTGCGTTAATTGGAGCTCAGCTTCTTCAAGACGATTAAGCCTTAAAAAAGACTCTCCAAAACTCTCAGCGAGTAGAGGCTTTTCTATGGTAAGACTAATTTTATTCCCAGTAGATTCAATAAAATTAATGATATATTGCTCTTCTATGCATCCTTCTTTCAAAGCTTTTTCATATTGTCCAAGTCTACAATAAACTTGCCCCATTGCATAACGTGCTTTCAAAATATCTTTAATTTTTTCTTCTGGAAGTTTTTTATAGGTTAGATGAAAAAGCTCATTAGACTTTAATAAATCTAATGCCTTCTGCACATATTTTTTACCAATCAATGTTTCTTTTTTATGGAGGTACGTGGTTCTATATAAAAATGAAAGATCATTGTATATAGTTACAATAAACGAGTTTTTAAGATTCTCATCCTTTATTTTCAATGCTATAGAAAGAGCTTTTTTATAATATGAACAACTTTTTTCAAAGCTCTCTTTTTCATTTTTCTGGTAGTAAGAAATTGCCGTGTTTAAAAGGTTTTGCGCCTCCATTTCTTCAGATTCTAAGTTTCGTTTGCACAATTTTATGCTTTCTTGACAATAGAAAATGGCTTGATCGAAAAGACCTAAAATATAAGAAGCCCATCCCAAGTCTGCAAAGATTGTTAATAAAGTATAAGAAGAAATTTTTTTCTTGATATCTTTTATTTCTAAAATTTCTAAAAAATAACTTCTAACGGCTTCACAATTTTGGGTACAATATCGATGAGAATTTCCAAGCGCTATTAAAGTTTCTATTTTACAAAGCTCTATATCTTTAGATGATATTAAAATTTTATTTAAATTTTGCTGCAATTTTTCTATGTGAGGAATAAGTAAAATAATATTTCTGCAATTCTTTTTTAAATACATCTTATGATAAATTTTTATAGCTTCTATTACTTGACATAAACATCTCTTTCTTTCATCTTCTGTTAGTATATTTTTAAGAGAAGCTAAAATAATCTCTTGTGATGATCGATGAATGGAGAATAGAGGAGCTTCTTCTCCATTTTCAATAGAAGATACCTTGGTGATAAAACCATTTTTTCTTAAATAATATAAAAGCTGCTCAATACTTGGCTCATCTTTATAGAGTGCTATTAAATTTTTAGGAATATTTTGTGAATCTAAAAGTACAATAAATAATAAGAGCTCTTTGAAATCTGGATTTATATTTATAAATTTTTCAAGGGAAGATGTAATTATTCCAAAGCGTGTTTTTGTGGAGTCGCTTATCTCTTTTAAGAGATTTTCTTGAGTTTTATCAAAAAATTTAGTGTATTGGTTAATTCTATGTATGTACTGATCATAAGTTAACTGTTCATTTTTAATATAATAAGCAGCAATAGAAATATCTAAAGGAAAAGGAGGAATATTTTTAAGAAATTCTAAACATTTTTCTCTTTGATCTAATGTTAATTTATTTGATTCCTTGTTGAAAAATATTTTACTAAAAAGCATTAAAGATTCTTCTTTATTTAATTCTCCAATTTCAATAATATTTTGAGGTTCTATGTAATTTGTATTTTTTATTGTACTATCACGTGTTGTGATAATTATTTTTCCAGACCCCCATATTTCTGAATCTTGAGGAAGATAATTCTTTTTAATGTTTGATATAGTCTGAACATTATCAAAAATGAGAAGCCAATTGGGGTGTTCTCTTAACTGTTCTTGCACAAAATAAATCAATTTTTTTTCTTTTAATTCTATATTTTGAATTTTTTGAATGATCTCTAGTTCTTTTTTCTTATCCGGAGTCTTGGCTATCTTGTAAGCTAATTCTTCAAATGAATTAATAAGATTTTTTTTTGTTTCAGCATTTAGCTCATATACAATAGAGCTTTGATCAGTTTTTCCAAAATAACGTGCGATCGTGGTTTTTCCAACCCCTCCCATTCCAACAAGGGCAATTATACGTATTTTATGTTGACTTTTTAACGCTTCATTCATTTTTTTGATTAAGTCATAACGCTTTAGAAAAACACTTTCTATTGGAACAATCAATTCAGATCTCATAGACAAATCTTTTTTTGATAAGGGGCTAATTTTTATTTTTTGATTATTTTGCGTAAAAATAAAAAGAAATACGCTTAAAATAATCATGCACAAAAATAAAATCATAAAATAATTTTTTTTATTTTTAACAGCATCCATATAAATGTTGTCTGAAATTTCTTTTTTTTTATGTATGTGTTCTTCGGAAGAAAAATTAAACTGAGCACATTCAGAGGAATTGAAAAATTTTTTATACTCTCTTTTAAACTCAAAAAATATATTCTCTACGACAGAAGGAGATATAAATTTTTCTAAAAAATAGAAAAAAGAAAAATAATAATTTTGGCTTTTAAAATCTAAATAAGAAATATTTTTTAAATCAGGAAAATCTTCTAAGATTAGACTTTTATCCCAAAGGATAAAAATATGATTTTTTGATAAAAACGTTGGATCTTGAAGGAGCATACATATTTTTTTTATAGTCCCAGCAGTAATAAAAAAAACACTATAATTATGGATATCAAAAGAATTCTTATCTTCTCTCACATGAACATTAATACCCATATCTCTTAGATCTTTCAAGATTCTAAAAAATAAACCATCTGAATTTTTTATGTCTGAAAAAAATTGCAGATCTAATATATTTTCTTCTTTTTTTATGAGTAAGAAAATTTGTCTTAAACAATGATTAAATTCTTTTTGAAGAAGAAGAGAGGTATAGTGATGTCTTATAAGATCACTATATCCAGTTTTTTCTATAAAGTCTCTGATGCCTCCCCATCCATTACACCTTATTTTATGCATAATATTTCGGGTATGGGTTTCAGCAGTTCGCGGCTGAATAGATAAAATAAAAGCAATATCTTTTTTAGCTGTTCTTCCACATAAAATACATGCTATAATATCTATTTCACGAGGCGTAAATTTTATATGATTTATTACTTCTATATTTTTATCATAATCAAAAAATTTATTATTTTCTAGTGACATAATCTTATTTCACTCAATATCCTGTTCTTTTATCAGAGAATGGTTTATAAAACATACCGATATAGAAGCACGCCGAGAAGCAATCCATCTATATAAAGGTCGGCCCACAAACTTACTTAAAAAAGGAATATAAAAAGCAGGCACAAGCCACCATAAGCCTGGAATATGTAATACAAGATACCGATAAGCATCAAATCCTGATAAAATAGCATTATTAGAAATGATATGTATCTCTTTATCTTGATCTTCCTCCTTTAATAAAGGAGAAGGATTTGTTCTATAGTTTCTATAACAACATTGATTAAATCCATCAAAAGAAAGAAGAAAAATCATTGAATGTAAACAAAAATTGCAGTGTCCATCATAAATAATTTCAATTGGTAAAATTAAATTTTTATACTTTAATTTTAAAGATCTATACCATTGTCTCGGAACAAAAGATAAATGCCCAAAAATCATCATTCCTGAAAAAAGATAAAGACCCATCATTGTTGCGATCCCTAAATGAAGTAAAATAGCTCCTATTAAATAGAAAGGACGTGTCTTTCTTTCCCAAATAAGGAATGGGTATGATAATTCTAGGAATAATGTATAATAAGTTAATAAATTAACAATCCAAAAATATTTAGAAAATAAAATGAGAGAAATATTATTAAATTCAGCGTGTGTTAAAGCTAACCAAACAGCCTCTCCGCTTCCCCATGCAACTCCTTGTATTTTATAAATACCGGCATAGAAAAAAGCAATTGCCATTTGTAGTTGCATGAGTCGAATACAAGCTGATGTCCAAGGGCCTTTAGGAGGAGGCTGCCAAGATTCAATACCATATTTATGTTTAAGACGCCGAAGATATCTTGCACGATCAAGACTTAAGGAGGTTCCAATAGGAGCAAAACATAAAATTAATAAAAGATTACAGGAAAGGCAATCAAGTCCATAATAGATCAAAGGGCATCGGTAGAGAAAGCTAATTTGCCCTGCTAAAACGAGCCATTTTACAAGAGAAGTATGCCATCCAATTATCAAACAAAAACAGGCAAAGAGAAAAACGCTATAAAACAAATAAAATTGCCAAAGAGATGTTGTATAATATAATAGTGAAAATCTTCCTAAAATTAAATAATTTTCATTAAAATTTATGGGGAGAATTCCCATATCCGTATAAAAAAACTTTAACTCTTCTAAACTAAAAGATGTGTAATTAATAAACAAAATAAAAGCTAACCCAATGCGAATAACTTCTAAGGAAAGTGTGTCCGATCCATAAAACCAGCACTGTTGCCAAATAGTTGTACCAGAATGAATCCACCTAAAAAAAGGTTTATGTTGTGCCATCATTTTTCTAACGTACTGCAAGAATATGTATAAGTGTTAAAATTCTCTTTTTGATCTAAAAGATTTATTTTGCTTGTATATTTTTTAGGAGGGATCTGAGATTGTATAGCTACTTGAATTTTTATTTTTTTGGGGTAATTACTTGGATAAGTTTTACAAACATATTGGGTGAGTGCAGGTCCGTACAAGTGAATATATCGAGCGCTATTTCTCATGAGATCCATATGTCTAAAATACGTAGAATCAGATTGTTTAAGAATTTTTAACGGATTCACCTTATGTTCTTTGTTTAATTTATCTATTATTATAAAATCAATAGTTTTCATTTTCCCTGGGTTGGGAGCAAAAAAACCCCACTTTAAAAATAATCCAAAAGTTTCTATATATCCTCCAAAAACAGAATAAAGGCCATCCGTTAACTGACTTGATGGAGAGGGTGCTATGATCATAGATGTGCTATGCCAAAGAATTAATATTGTCATAAGTATTTGAAATGTTACTTTTTTAAACATTATTAATACATAATTTAAAATGATTATTACTGTCTAGATAAAAATTTTTCAATTTTACAGAAATATTGTTGTTTTATTCCTCTAGACTTTAAAAATTAATAATTTTTTTAAAAAAAATTTTATAAAAAAAATTGAAATAGTATCAATTTTTTTACTCGAAAACGGCACTAAATGAACATGGTCAATTAACATTTTTCTTTTTAAAATACCCTATTTTAGAAATTATTATTTACTTTATTTTTAATGTAAAGCAATTGAGTTTTAAAACAATCACCTAATTTATACAATTTTTCAACATTTTTAAAATTCATATTTTGTTCAAATATCTACGTGTATTTCCCTTAAGGGGTCTTCTTACGGTTATTTCCTGAATAGAGAAGTCGTTTTTTTTTCCATAGCTTTAAGTTGTTACGCGGAAAAATGCGCATCTAAAAAATGCATCTTCTCGTAATAAAAAAGAGAACCTTTTAAGAAAGATTCTCTCCTTAGTTTCTTAAAAAAGGCTGCAACCTTTTTTAAGTTTTATGAATTATACGCTATCCAAGGAGATTATAAAATGACGTACTTTAGTTCACAAGTAAAAATTTCTTTTCACCTTAAAAATGTCATAAAAAATCTTACGATTTCTTTATGTTTAAGTGCATTCTCAACAACTTTTTCTCAAGCACAGATCATTAAATTTGATTATCCAGATCTAGGAGCAGCTGAAAAACTCAAGAGATTGCAAATAAGAAAAGAGCAACTTGATCAGATAAGAGAAAATAAAGGAATTAAGGCTATTGCGAATAGTGGGAATTTATCAACTTTTTTTACTTTGATAAAAGAAAATGTTTCTTTTAATACTCTTACAATCAATAATAAGAGTACAAAATCTCTGAAACTCTCTCTTTTTGATCAGTATCAGCCAGAACGTACAAAATTTCTTGGAATTTTGAGACCTGGAGATTTTGAGATATATAACCTTGATAAATTTACGTTATATAATACCTATGTAATCAAAGGTGAATATAAACAGTTTTCTTTACCTAGAACGGTATTTTCTAAGCATCTGAATTTTCAAACATCAGAAGTAGAAATAACTTTTCAAGAAACTTTTTTTGGAATAACGTTAAGATAAAGAATAATAATAAAAAGCCTTTCATTTTGTCATAAAAACAAAATGAAGGGTTTTTTATTATGTGTATGACTTTAATAAAGCTACATTAGTAAATTTTGATGTTTAATCAAGAGCTCCCCATGGGCTGATTGGATAGTCTTTTTTTATATAAATTTTTGGAAATATTCATACAAAAATTTGATACATTTATGCAATTGTATTCTATAGAATTTTCTAAGAATCAGTATTCATATCTTACGATATCTGGAGAAAAAAATTAGGAGGTATAATTTTTTTTGCACCAAATATGGAGCCATGCATTTTCTGAACTTGGCGCAACTTGAGATCTTGTATCTGTTTCTTTTTCAGTTGCAATAAGATCAAAGAAAGGATCAAGAAAAGGCTTTATGAGATGTTCATTCATATCGTAAAAGTCCCGTGCTCCAACGGTTCTTTTTTCTCCTCCATATTTGAAAGAAGCATACAAAATTCCGCCTTCTTTTAAAGAGACATGAATTTTTTTGAAAATGGAATTTAAATTTTCATAGGGGATATGCAAGAGTGAAGCATTGGCCCAAACACCGTCAAACATATCTTGAAACATCATGTCTTTAAAATCCATAACAACAACCTCTTGACCTATATGATCTGATGCGAGTTTGGCGAGCTCTTTTGAAGCATCAAGAGCCATTATTTTTAAGTTTTGAGATTTAAAATAAAGAGTATCGCGTCCAGATCCGCATCCAAGATCTAAAATATAAGGCTTAGGAGGCAGGAGGGATAAAAATTTCTGATAAAACGGAAAAAGATCGACATGGACAGTCCGATTAAAAAATTCCTGTGCATTTTCATTATAATAAGGAATAGATGACGTCATGAAGGTTTTCTGTTAAGAAAATTTTACCGCTGTTATTTCATAAAATTTTTTGCTTTTAGGCGTTGCAAATTCTATGCTGTCTCCCTTTTTCTTTCCAATAAGAGCTCTTGCAAGAGGAGACGCAATTGACAATCGGGCTGCTTTAATATCAGACTCATCCGCACCAACGATCTGGTAGGTCACTTTTTCTTCTGTTTCTTCATCAATAAGCGTGACGAAAGCGCCAAACTTCACAATGTCTCCTGAAAGCTTCGAAAGATCAATGACGTCTGCACGTGCAATTTTATCTTCAAGATCTGCAATACGTCCTTCAATGAAGCCTTGTCGTTCGCGTGCAGCATGATACTCCGCGTTTTCAGAAAGATCTCCAAGTTCGCGTGCTTCAGAAATTGCTTGAATCACAGCAGGTCTTTCAATCGTTTTTAGACGTTTTAATTCTTTTTTTAAAACATCGAACCCTGTTGGGGTCATGGGGATTTTTTCCATGTTCGTCTCTTTCAATATCCATAAAAATACATCCCAAAAGCTGTTTCGAGGCGTATCGTGTTTGAAGAAAGGGAAACTTTACGCCAAACTAAAGTTCCTGTAAACAAAAATTCTCAGTGAAAAAGCATTGAATTTCTCTTGTTTTTGAAATGAATTGAAAAAATTATTTTTTAAAAGAGGGAGACTTTTTCAAAAAATAAAACGCAATATTTTTTATTCTTGCTCTAGATGAGATTCTACAAACCATAAATCTTTATCAACGTTTCGCATAATCTCAGTGAGCATATCTGCCGTGATGGTATCTTGAGAAGAAACCAAATCAATATCGTGGCGAACACGTTTTGCAAAATGTGAAAGAGCTTTTGAGACCGCACGAACATGATCGAGAGAGTGGGTAATTGTTAAAGGATATTCTGGAAGGGATGATTTTTGAGCACTGATGCGCACGGTTCCTTCTGCTGAACCTCCTAATTGTTGAATGCGTTCAGCAATAAGATCAACAGCTTCAAGAATATGGCTTGCAACAGAGTCAAAAAGTTCATGAAGTGCTATAAAATCTGAACCACGAACTGTCCAATGGGCTTGTTTGATTTGACTATAGAGATCAAAACTATCGGCAAGTTGATTATTTAAGAGTTTAATAGAATTTTCCCGTGTTTTTAATGAGAGGTCGTTAAAAGTTTTATGCATGATACCCTTCCTTTTTTAGGAATTTTAACACACTATTTTATTTTTTCCAACTCTTCCAATATTGTTTCTTGTTCTTCTTTATCTTTTATTTCCTCAATCTTTTTTTCTTTTTCAGGATTTTTTGTCCCATCTGAAATGCCTTTTAGGGAATGCGTGTCATCTTCAACAGAAAGATTATAAGGAGCCCAATATACTTCATTGACATAAGAATCAGGATTATAGGGCATGACAGGAACGTCAAGACGGGCGAGTGTAAGTTCTCCCATTTCCGAGAGAAGCTCAAAATGAGAGATAAGTTCTTTTACGCGTGCGTCAATAAGGGCAACTTCTGCTTCATAATATTCATCTTCAGCTTTTAGACGGTCGTTAACGGTACGGGCTCCAACTTCTTCTTCCAGCGCCATACCATCTCTTGCAATTTTTTTGAATTTTACGAGTTCTTTAAAGCGGATGATTTGAGATTGTGTGGTTGTTAAAGTATCCATTTTTTGGGAAACAGTTGCTGAAAGCTTATCACGTATAGCTTTGCGTGTAAGACGCTTTTGAGAAGCCTCAAGACGTGCTTTTCGGACTTTTGATTGAGAGTCTCCCGAAATATCCAAGGGAACTTTCACAGATGCTGTTGCAACACCATCATAAACACGACTTCTTTTTGCAAAGCTGTCATTATTTTCGTTTCTTGTAAGCGCAAGTTTTACATCAACAGAAGGACGCATTGATGCAAGAGCAATATCAATATTATTTTTGTAAGAGTCTTCTTCAAATTGACTTTTGATATAATCAGGATTTTGATTCAGAGCAATTTCAAACGCTTCTTCTTTTGTCTTTGGAAGAAAAAGAGGGGCTTCTGGAAATATTAAAAGATCAGGCATTTTACCAACAACACCTACGTATTCAGCTTGTGCAGACTCAAGATCACCCTCTGCTTTTATAAGATTAGATTGAGCCTGTGCAAGGTCTGCTTCTATTTGAGCAAGATCTGTTAAAGTAATATCTTGAAGGTCGAAGCGTGCTTTTCCTTGTTCAAATTCTTTTTTTAAACGTAAAAGATGTTTTTGTGTTTGATCGAGAATAGCTTGATTTCTTAAAACTTCTAAATAAGCTTTAATAACTGCAAGAAGGAGGTCTTGTTCTGTTTTTCTGTATCCTGCGATCGTTGCTTGAACTTCTGCTTTTCTCATTTGAACGTTGGCTTCTGTTGCACCTCCACTATAAACATTTTGAGCAATCTCAAGTCCAGCTCTCGTTCCATCTCTTCTTGTAAATCCTGAATTTCCGGCTAAAGAAGAATGGGCCGTATCTTTATACTCTTGATCAACAGATCCGATGAGTTGAGCTGTAGGGCGCCAACCTGCGTTTGCTTGAGCGAGAAGTTCAGCTGTTGCTTTTGTTCCCGCTTGAGCCGAGGCAAGAGTTGGGTTGGTTTGATAAGCAAGTGCAATTGCTTCTTTTAAAGTCTCTGCAGAAAGACGCTCATAAAAACCTAAGCTTCCAAAGAAGAATAAAAGAAGAGAGAGTCCTGTTTTTAAAGAACGCAAAGAGGATGTAAAAATCATGGAGAAACCTTTTAGACCTTTAACTTTTTATGATTTATGAGAGTTCAAAATAAATCTTAAATTCTATTTTATATAGACATACTTTAAGAAAGGAGGCAAGTAGACAACAGCAGTTCCCGAAGAGAATTCTTTGAGCCTCATAAAAATGTGAGAGTTTTCTAAAAAAGTTTCCGAAATAGAATTGTCGAAATCATGTTCAGAATATAGCTCTTATACTAAGTTAGAAACTAAATTCAGAACTTGTCTTTCACTTTTACATACTGTTTAAAAGGTCCTCTATCGAAGAGAGAGCAGTTTTTTATTATTATTCAGGGCTAACAAAGGTGCATTGCCCTTGAAACTCTGGAGGGACCGATTTTTTTATACATGCATTAAAAAGTTGAGTATATTTCGTTTCGCAACCTTTACGGCAAGCTGCATTTGCCTTATTATTTGTTTTGGTGTTATGACAATCACTTAAGGCTGAGATATAAGAGTGATAGATGGCTCTGCATTTTTGACATGCATTGAGAGCTTGGCATTTATTACATGCCGCTATGTCTTCGTTATTAAAAGCGGTACTTTTTAAGGAAGAGCATAAAATAAGAAAACATACAGCGAGAGTTTGTTTTAACATTATGGTTTTTTTCATGATATCCCCACTTTTTTTGATTATAGGCGATTTTAAATCTACAAGTTAAAAGTTTATTGTCAATATCAAAAATTATATTGCCAGAAATTTTTGGATAAAAAATAAGAGAGGGTTCACATGGGTAGATAAAGTAGATAAGAGAATTTTTTACTTATTTTTAATCTTGCCTCCTAATAACGGACGATTTCAGGATCAATAAGGCAGGCATATTCTTCAATGCCTCCTTTTAAACTTAAACATTTTCTTTGGGCCTGATTAAGAATATAAGCAGCTTTTAGACTTCTTATCCCATGATGACATAATGTAATGAGAAGAGAAGAATTTGGAATTTGAGAAATCTGACTCTCAAGATTTGCAAGAGGAATATGAAGAGCTCCTTTAAAAGGGGCTTTTTCAACTTCCCATAATTCTCGAACATCAATGACGATAAAATCTTCCTTCAATTTTTGGAGGGTTGCGAAATCATCTACTGTAATTTGTAAATTTTTCATAAAAATTCCTTAAAAAGAAAAAGAAGATTTTTTTTTAAATCCAGAAAGAGGCGGCAAAAACCCTTCGAATAAGGCTTGTTCTGAGGAACTGAACTCTGTTTTTTTATAAAGAGTTGCTTTTGTAAGATAAGGTGTTTTCCAAAGCATCGCAATAGCAGAGCCTTTTGTCATTAAAGAATCCAAAAGGTTTTTTGGAAAGAATGGAACAGAGCCCTCAAAAAACAGATGTGTATAAGGTGCATAGAGGGGAGCTCCTTTTTCAAGTGACCCTTGCTTTAAAATGACGGGGTTTGGAGAATATGTATTTAAAGCTTCTTTCATGGCTTCAAGATGCGCGTCAGGAAGCGTGTCTGGAATTAAAGAAACGACGCCCCCTGAAAGTCCAGAAAGAAGGGCAGCAGTGTATCCTGTTACATCTCCTATAACGAGCGTTGAATCAGAATCTTGTGGGTTTAAAGCCTGAATAAGTCGGGCAAGCATAAAAGGAGGCATTATGTAGGTGTCTGAAAGAATTTTAAGAAGGCCATCTGAATAAGCTATAGGATGAAAAGGTGCTGGAAGAAATTTTTCACGCGGAATTGTTTTAAACATATATAAAATACGCTCCTCAGTAACATTATGAGGATAGAGTTGATTTTCAACCATTCTTTTTCTTAAACGGTTAAAGTTGAGGGTATGAAGAAGAGAGAAAGGTTGGTTTTGATGAAAAAGAGGGTACATGACAAAGGGAGCTCAGTATAAGGTTTCTATTCTTTTGTTAATTGTCTTAAAAGAGTTGGCAAGCCCGGGATAATGATCTTTTCTATTGCAAGGGTCGTGGCATGGGGAGAACCTGGAATTGCAAAAATTAAAACATTTTTATAAACACCAGCTGTTGCGCGTGTATCTAAAGAGAGAATCCCAATTTGAGAGGTTAAATGCTTTGTTTGTTCGTACGTAAGAGAGCGAAAAAGTTCCCCAAAGCCGGGAAGGGGTTTCTGAATAAATTGATTAACAGCTTCAATCGTTACATCCTGCGACGAAATCCCTGTTCCTCCAATACATAAAATTACATTGATGGAAGGATCCATTAACATTTGGTTTAAGGCGTCGGTAATCTCTAAATTTTTTATAAGGAGAGAGCTTTTAACTTCGTAACCATTTGTTTTTAAAAGTCTTTCTGCAATGAGATCACTTTGAGCTCTTAAACGATTAGAGGCTGTTATAATGCCAATGACGGCATGAGAAACCCAATTTTTTTTACCTTCTACCCGTTCTTGAAAGAATTTTTGAGGAAGCTCATGGACTGGCGTTGAAGAATTGTTTCCATAAACGAAACTTTTGTGAGCAAAAAGAAGAAAAAAAGCAAAAAACATTAAAAAAGTTTTTATGGAGGCATATGATTTTAGAAAAGAAAATAACATTTATTACACCTCATATTAAAAGATTTATTTTTTATAAAAGTAAGCTTATTTCAATCCTTTTCTCCTTTTATAAAAATCATTGTAAACTTCTCTTTAAAGAGGAGTCAAGGTCCTTAAAAAATTCAAGATTTTAAAGGGTTCCTAAATTTTAGCCCATGCGAATTGATTTTGTGAAGCGTGCAAAATATAAAATTTTATAAACAATCATTTTGCAAGGATATGAAGGAATTTATTATGAAGATTTTTAAAGGGAATTTTTTTTGGGATCTTTTGGCTTTAGGAATTTTTTGCTTGTTTTTTCATCATGTTAGCGCGGACCCATTTTCGGTGGTTGCAGAAAAGGTAAGTCATACAACCAAAGGAATTTTAAAAATAGGTTCAGTTGGATGTGGCCTTGCTGGCGCCCTTCTTATTCTTCAAGCCGTTTTTGGAAAATTTAATTTTAGATGGGGCATCTCTTTCGTAATAGCTTCCATTCTTCTTGCAAGTTTTGAATATGTTATCGGATTTTTGACAGGGAATTAAGCATGGAAAAAAAAGATGCTCAAATTTTAAGTGCTATTTTAAGGCCTACAAGAATTTTAGGAATGATTCCTTCCCTTTTTATGGTTTCGGTTTCTTCTCCATTCTTAGGTGGCGTTCTTGCACATAGTTTTAATCATCCTCCATTATTTTGGGGTTTTGTTTTCCTTATAGGGTGTGTTGGAACATCTCTTTACATAACTTTTTTGGACGAAGATTTTTTGAGGATTAAAAAAGCACGACATCGTTTTAGAAAAACAAAAAACTATATTCCAACTGAACATCAAAAATATACAGCATAAAAGACAAACATATGGAAAAGGTTTTTTTAATAGGATTAGAGATTATACTTTTGAGCTTTCTTTTAGGAGGGCTTGGAATGATATTTATCCCTAAAATATTCAAAACCCTTATTCCTACTTTTAAAGAGACGTATCTTTCAGACTTTTTACCCTTTAATCGCATATTGACTGATAATAAAACGATTCAATGTCGAGATGGAAAATTGTGTCGTATTTTTAAGATAAAAGGCATTGATCTTAATCTGAAAACAGAGGAAGAAAAATCTTTTTTCGTTGCGCGTAAACAATTTTTTTTTGATGTTATGGCAGAAAGAGGTGCAACTTTTAGATTTTTTACAAAGAGAGAACGGTTTCAAATTCAAGATTTTGCAGATTTTGAAAACGAAATTCTTCAAGAAATTCATTATAAATGGAACCAGCAGTTTGAAGCATGTTATCAAACGAAAAATTACTTATTTGTGCAAGCAGCAAATGAGAAGGAAATAGAAGAAGTATCAAAAATTGTCTGTGACTATCTTTCATTTTTTAATCCTCAATTGCTCGAGAATAGTTTTCAAGGAAAAGATTTTTTAGAGAGTCCTCTTTTAAGTTTTTTAAGTGGATTGGTTAATTTTCAAGAGCATAAAATATACCACACGCAGGAAAATATTTCCGAAATTTTAACATGCTCAGAAGTTCTTTTTAATCTTAAGAAAGGGTTAATTGAGCTAAAAGAAGGAGAAAGATCATGTTTTTATAAAGTACTTGGAATTCGAGGGTGGGGTGAATGGGCTGGTTCTGAAATTCTACAGGAAATTCTTTCTCTTTCATTGGAGTTTGAAATATTACATCTTTGTAGAGGACTTAAAAATCTCGATGCTCGAACAACATTAAGATATCGTCTTGCCCAAGAAAACCTTATTTTTAAAAATAACTTTAAAATCAAAGAATTTGAAAATGCAATTGAACATTTAGAGGCCGGGCATCATGCGCTTTATGAGCATCAACTTACTTTTTTTATAAAAGGAACGACGGAAAAACAGCTTGAGCAGAATACTGCTGTGTTGGAAAAAATTTTATTAAATTATGGGATAAAGCCAGTCCATGAAATGGACGCTATTGAATGGTTATGGTTTTCAAAATTTCCAGGATATGATGAAGCTGCGCGTCCTCGAAATTTATTTTCAAATAACCTCGCGACTTTTCTTTTTTTTGATGAAAGTAAAGAAGGCCTGCTCAAATGTGATTGGGGAATGGGTCCTCTTCGTTATTTTAAAACCAGTCAAGGAAACGCGTATGCATTGCAGCTTCATGTCGCAGATCAGAAAGAATCACTTGCTCATAGTTTAACAATTGCTCCAAGCGGCTCCGGAAAAACAACTTTTTTTCAACATTTAATAGGAGGCGCACTTCGTCATAAAAAACTTAAAACTTTTATTTTTGATCGATTTAATGGAATGCGTATTTTTACACAAGCTTTAGGAGGAGATTATATTGATCTTAATTCGAGTCAGGATCTTAAATTGAATCCTTTTCAGTGCGAAGATAGTAATGAAAATAGGTTTTTTTTATCACAATTTATTCTTAAACTTGGGAAATGTCATGATCCGCTGTTCCTTGAAATGGCAGAACGTGCATTAGATATTCTTTTTAGGCTTCCTCTTCAAGATCGCATTTTGAAGAACGTTTTTGAATTTAGTTTTGATACAGGATCAAAATTAAAAGAATCTTTGTTTCTTTGGGCTTGTGGCCAATATAGTTCTTTTCTAAATGGGGATTATGATTGTTTGAATTTTAAGTCATCAAGATTAATCTCTTTTGAGATGACAGAGATTCTTAAGAATCCATATATTTCCAGTGTTCTTGTAGATTATATTTTGCATCGCATCCGAAGCCAAGTGCGCCAAGAGGCATCGGCGCATCTCATTTTTATCGATGAAGCTGCTCCGATGCTGGAAGATTCTTTTTTTTCTCATCAAGTTCAAACATTTTTGAGAGAACACCGTAAGTTGCGTGGCTCGATTAATCTTTGTTTCCAAGATGCTCAGACGCTCTTAAAATTACCGATTTCTGAAACCATCTTGACGCATTGCCCTACGCTTTTTTTATTTCAAAACGTGAATGCAAAAATAGAAGATTATGCTCCTTTTAATCTTACGGACTCTGAATGGCAATTTATTAAAGGTGTTAGTTCTTTTTCAAAACATTTGAAACGTGGGGTTCTTTTAAAAAGATCTCAAGAGTCCCTTTTTATGGACGTAGATATAGAGAATATTGGAAAATATATGAAAATTTATAGATCTGGCACAGAGCCTATTAATTTAATGATATCGTTAAAAGAATTATGGGGAGAAAAATGGATAGATCATTACTTAGAAGCTTATTAAAAAAAAATTTTTTAAAAAATTTATGGGCAGGAAATTTTAAGAAAGGAAGTTACATTATAGGTCTTGTTCTTTTTTTTCCTTTAACATGTAGCGCAGTTTTGAGCGTCTTTGACTCATCAACATATGGATTAACAAATCAACTTTTATCTGTTTTTAGAGAATCTGCTCGTAAAATGAAAGCGATGAACTCTGGTATTGAATCCTTGCAGAATATATTAGGGAAGGGAGAAGCTTTTAATTTTTCTGAAATAGAATCAATGCTCAAAAAAGAAAGACTTTCTCTCCTTCCTTTTTCGGCAGGTGGGAGCTCTTATAAAAAAGATGAAAAAAATTTTGATTTTCTATCTTACCGCAATTTATTTGAAAAATTTTGGGTGGGATCTTTTAAGGGTAAAAAATATATATCAAAAGAATGTCAAGATGAGATTTTAAAATTTCGTGAATCTCATTTTAAAGAATCAATCATAACGGGCTTAGCTTTTGTTGCGCATCAAAGAGAAACATTAAAAAGCGCCTCTTTTGATCTTTCTCTCATTCTAAAAGAAGCAGAATTAGCGACAAATTTAAGATCAGATACAACAACAACAAATAGACTTTTAAGTTTCATAGCCCATGAACTCATTCTAACCCGTGCACTCCTTATTCAACTTTTAGAAACTCAAAACATGAAAGATGGATTTAATCTTCCCATTGTGCTTGAAAAAACTTCTTCCAAGAAAAGGGAGCTTGTGTAATGGAGGGACCCCATTCTTATCGATGTTATATATGCGATATGTTTTCTGCCTTTTATGATTTTGGTATGCAATATGGGCAAAGTATATATAAAGCATTACTTCCCCCTTCACGTATATTATTTACGGCTTATGTGACAGCTTGGGTGGCATGGTATATTGTCTTTAAAGGAATTCTACGAGGAGATTTTCGATTTGGGTATTTTTTGAAAAAAAGTTTGCTTTTTGTTTTTGTGGAAAGTCTTTTACAGGGATCAGATTTTTTTTGGGTTTTTATTCATACTCCCTTTTTAGAACTTATTTCAGCCTTAGCTCAAAAAATTGTAACTTTGGGAAAAATTTCTCCATCCGATCCAACATTCCGGGGAATGCTTTTAACTGTTGATCAATCTTTAAGTAAAACTATTTTTGAGATCTGGAACATCCTCATTGGGGAAGGAGGATGGCTTTCTTGGAAACCAATTCTGGCGGCTTTTATTTTAATTATTCCTTATCTTTTTGTTATTTGTATATTTTTAGCATTTTTATTGGAGTTTATATTTGCATTTCTCATTATTACAGCTATTTGTCCTCTTCTCTATAGTATTATGTGCTTTAAATCTTTGCATTCAATTCTTCTAAATGCTGTACGAATTACATTACATGGAGCTATGACTCTCTTGTTTTCTTCAATTGCTATGGGATTTACAATTGAGATTTTTCATAAGTTTTCTCCCTTAATTCCCATTGGACCGGAAGGTGCTTCAGAAGAGATTTCAGATTTTATATTTTCTTCTCAATATTGGGCTATTTGGATTTTAGGATTTCTATCAGTCTTTTTTCATTTAAAAGCTTCCTATTTTGCAAAACAAATTTCTTGTTTTTCATATCAGGAAGGGCTTTCTTTCCCAATGACTGAAAGTACCTTTTCGCTTTTTGGGAATAATCTCAGAAAATTTTGGTGATTTTTTTAATGTTTCAACGCTGATGTCAGAAAGGAAGAAAATGAAATTACATTTTGTATTTTTAATTATTATGGGATTTACAGCAGGATGCTCAACATCTGAAGAAGAACCCGTCGGTATCGGATCTGATGCAGATTCTTTAAAAAGGTCTGCGTGTCCCTGTGGAACACTTTTTTATCAAAATGGTTTTCTTGTTTGAAAAAGAGAGTTTTTAAAAATGACAATTCAAAAACTCTTAAGGCTTCTAAAAGGCTTTAAATTTCAAAGTTATTCTTCTTTCAATGAAACAACCCTAATAACAGAAGGACGGATTATTGAGACGGGCCATGTATATCGTATGCTTATTTGGGTCGCTCGTTTTTTAGGATTTGGCTTTTTGATGTCCCTTTTTATAAATATTGTTTGTGCTGTTTTAATGATAAATTTATTTCCTCTCAAAACAATCGTTCCCTTTTTTATTACATTAATGCCTAAATCTGAGCAAATTGTCAAAATCGAGCCCATAGAAGACCAAGAAGAAGGATTTGATGTAATGACAGAAAGCCTTGCTCGAAATTATGTTCGTCTGCGAGAAACACTTGATTTTCAAACAGAAGCAGATCGCTGGAAACAAGTTTTTTGGTTTAGTTCTTTTGAAATTTTTGAGAATTTTAAAGCTCTCATGAATAAGGATCAGGGCGGAATTTATGAATCTCGAAAAGAGAAAAAACTCTATCGAGATGTTATCCTTCTTTCAGTCTCGACACTTTCGAAAAATCCTCGAATTGTTCAAGTGGAATGGCAGGGAAAAGATTATCAAGAAGGTGGGGAAATTTATAAAAAAAATTGGGTATCAACTTTAAGCATTACTTATATATCACAAAACGTAAAATTTGAAGATCGATATATGAATCCTCTTGGATTTATTGTTACAGCATATGGCGTTTCTGAAAAAAGTGGTGGGGAAAAAGAGGAATGAGGAAATATATCATGGTAAGTATGATTCTTTTTTCAAAATGTCTTTGGGCTATGGACGGAGAAAAACCCCAAGATTTATTAAAAATTGAAAGAGAGAAAGAAGAAGATTTAGAGGCATTTGTGCGTCCTGAAAGTGTTCCTTTAGAGCAGGCTCAAGAAGCCTGGGCTGCTGCTCCTCCACAGGCAGGTGTTTATAGGGTCGGGTATCAAAAAGATCATGTTGTTCGTGTTAAAACGCGTCCCTTTATGACAACAACGATTTCCTTGCCTAAATGGGAAGAAATTTTAGAGGTTATTTTGGGAGATGATCATTTTTTTTTGGTTGAAAAGAAAGGTCCTTCTTTAATTTCTATTTTAGCAAAAGAAGAAGGGTGTGATACGAGCCTGACTCTTATTGGTAAAACAGGAAACATTTATCCTTTTTATATTCGTTCTTTAGGAATTCACAGTTCTCACGTTCCAGATATCGTTGTTTATATAGAAGTAAAAGGAGGAAGAGAAAGCCCTTTTCAAGAAGTTTTCCTTAAAGAAGCAGAAATAGATTACCTACAACAAGTTCCTTTTTCTTCAGAAAATTTAATCTTCTCCTATAATATGTTCCAAAAAGATTTAGCGTCTCTGGATATTGCGCCAGAAAGAGTCTATTCGGATGGTATATGGACATGGCTTGACTATGGAAAAGCATGGGATGGAAAGCCTTTGCCGGCAATCTATCAACGGATAGATGAGGTTGATACGCCCGTAAATACATGTATAGAGGGATCAAAAATAATTGTTCATGGTCTTCCACCTTTGACGCTTAAAAATGGTCAGAAAGTTATTTGTATTGAAAAAATGGAATCTTAAAAAATGTTTTTTAAACGTGGGTTTCGGTTTTTCCTTTTGGGATTGTCCTGGAGTTGTCTTGAAGGATGCCAAGAAGAAAAAAACAAAACGATTCTTAATCGATTGAATTTTAATTCAGAAATTTCGAGCTTTTTACATAATCTTGATCATATTTCTCTCGATTCAGAAATCTCCTCAATAGACGACGTCGATTCTTTTGAAGAGACAAGTGATATGGAAAAAGAAAATAAAGCAGCTTTTCATGCTCTCCTTGAAGCCCAAAACCATTCACAAAAACCTGAAAAAGAGAGAAAATCTTTGTATTTAAATAAAGTAAGCCGAGAGAGAAAAAATTCTCTTCACCAGCGTTCTGGATTCTCTTTTCTTGAGAGAGAAAATATTTCCGAAGAAAAAGCTTCTTTAATTTTAACGGATTCAAATTATGTTTCGCGCTTAAAAGGTATTGGCGAAGACCTCTCGACATTTCCTGTAAAAGGAGATCGTGTTCTTACGGCAGATCGTTATATTCCTGTTATTTTAGAGAATGCCATTAATAGTCAACTCGGAGGACGGTTTATTGTTATTGTTGAAAGGCATGTTTTTGCAAATGAAGGGCGCAATATCTTATTACCAAAAGGAACGCGTATTATTTGTTCTTATAAATCTCTTGTTAAAGAGGGTGATACGCGTTTGAATGCTGTGTGTGGAAGAGCCATCAGGCCGGATGGGGCAAGTGTTCTTCTAACAGATGCTTATGCGGCCGATCAAATGGCGCGTACAGGACTTATCGGAAAGGTCGATAATCGTATTTGGGAAAAATATAGTTCTTCTTTTATTGTTGCAGGGATTTCAGCCCTTGCAGCTGCGGGGGCTGACACTTCTGAGACATCGCTTGTTCGCCAAGCAGCTGGAAATTTGAGTGTTAATCTTGGAAATATTACAACTGGGCTTCTTAACTCACATATTAATTTAGCTCCCATTGTTAATGTTGCTGCAGGATCGCGCCTTCAGATTATTCCCATGACGGATATTTGGCTGCGTTCACCTATCGAAAACGAAACCTCAATTTCTGAAAGAAATTCCAAATGACTTTAAGAAGTATGTCTTGGAAGAAAAAAGGGGAAAAAAAGATTTTCTTTTTTAGTGTAATTGCGCTTTTTTATTGTGCAGGGATGAAAACAGAGGCTCATTTCCCAATGATCAAAGCTTATTCTTTTGAAAATCAAACGCTTTCATCTCGAGGTGGAAAAATAACCGTACATTTTAGAATAAAAGGGCGAAATGAATCTCAAAGCTATAAAGGAATATTAAAAGGTATTTATAAAAAAGGAAGACAAAAATCGAACTCATCTCGAAAAGAAAAGTTTTTAATTGTGTGGAAGGAGGCACTTGTAAAAAGAGAGCAAAGTTTTTCAAGAAGCATGCAAGTAGAGAAATTGTATTCTGAAGTTAAAAGTTCTTTTATTCCAAGAGGGACAGAACTTGAGGTTAAAGGAGATTTGCATACTTTTTTTCTAAAAATACAAGAGATCTACAAAAAAGATTGGCTTCTTTCCCATAAATCTCCTTCCTTAGAAGATAAAAAGAAAGGTATGTTTTCTGAAAAAATTTCAAGCGTGGAGAAAAGTTTTACGAAAGGAAATTATAATTCTGAAGAAAAGAGATATCTTGGACAAGAAGGCTTCTCTTTGCAGCCTTTTCAAAAAAAGAAAAAGAAACAAAAAAAAGTTAAAGGGTCTTTTTCTGAAAATTCCCTTGGATTTATTCCCGAAAACCTTGAGATCGATATTTTAAAGGAAGGATGCTCTGTCCGTATTGATAAAAAGCAGGAAAGTGCAATCATTCAAACGCGATCTATTATTCGAAAAAATGGAAAAATATATAAGGAGGAGCCTTGTTCTGATTCAAATGAGCGATATCCACTTAAAAAGCATTATGAAGAATGCCCAGATTATATATTAAAAGAGGAAGGACGGGTTCATCCCCAGTATAAGCATTATTGGGTAGACGATAAAGGCGAAGTACATCGCGTGGATGAGATTTGCAAACCCGATGAAGACATCACTTTTGAGATTTTAGAAGAAGAGGACGCATGTGACCTTGACGTCGATCTAAAGAAAATGACAGCGCATCAAATGGCAACCCTTATTTATAAAGATTACCGAAAAAGACGCATTGTTATAGAAGAATGCCGTCCTCATTCAAAAAAAGAAGAGCTGCGTCTCGAAAAGATTTTTTGCGGATATCATCATAATTTTGAAGAGAAAAAATCGATTCCTCAAACGCGTATTGTTACCTTTATAAAAGGTCATGAAAGAAGAATAACACCCTGTCGTGATGATGGTGAAGCTCTTCCACATCAGGGTTCAACTCTGGGATGTCCCCCTATTGTTGATCCTCAATCAGGAAAAAGGTTTGTCCAAGTTCGTGTTATGATTGAATCTCGAGAAGGACCTTTATTTTTGACACGTTGTCGACCTTCTCAAGAATTGGAAGAGACAACAGAAGGCTGTTCCCAAAAATTTGATCATAATTTTGAAACGGGTCAATCAAAGGGATATTCTCGTTTTTTTTATAAGAGCGGAGATCAAAGAATTTTTGTCACAGATTGTGAACCCTCAGAGCATGTGTTTTTACATCACACGCGACTTATCGGATATGTTCATAATGACGAGACGAAATCTTCACAGCCTCAGATAGAAATATATATTGATGTTCCTTATGCCGGTAGTGTTGTCATCAAGAACTCAAAAGAACAGGAGGCTTCTTTACCGTCTATTGCTTACACTCCAGAAGATATACAGGTCTTAGCAGATGAGGAAAATGCCTTTTATGAAGGATGTTTTAAAATTGTTCCGCAACATGAGGTTCAAATATATCGAAGACCAGATGGAACTTTCTTCAAGGAAATTATTGGGAAAGCCCTTCCTGAAAAAAGTAAAAATCTTTGTAAAGTTTATGAAGAGATGCATGAGCATAAATCTTCTTCTTGGTATATGAAATCTGGAAACAGACCAACAGAAGACATTCACTGGCCAAGTGGAAGTTTCGATGGGGAATGGCTTGGATGTGGAGAGGCTCGGCAGAAAGCGCCTTGGGGAAGTTCAGGCCTTCCGTTTTTTCTCTATCATTCATCATTTCTTGAAAAGAGACTTAGAACAGAGCTTCCATCTGGGGACGTCAGTTTTAGCTCTTGGGAGAAGATGTCTCCTGTTCAAAATATTCGAACGCAAATATGTTAAAATCCCTTTTTTTTAAAGAATTTTAGAAAATGACAAGTCTTTTAAAAACGCTTCTTGAGCCTCTGCGTCCTTTTTTAAAGATAAAAAATCTTAAGGAGCTCTCAATTCTTCGTGAAAAAGAGGTAGGACTTGAGATTGAAGGGAAGGGGTATACTTTTGTTGAAGTTCAAGAACTAAACTATGCCTATTGGAAAATGGTATGCCATGTTCTTGCAAATATGAGCGGTCTTATTTTTGATCTTGAGACGCACCCTATTCTTTCAACGTCCTTTCAAGATCCAGAAACAAAGAATTTTCATCGATTTGAAGCGATGTTAGGACCGTTTGTCAAAGACGGAATTTCGATTTCAATTCGGCTTCACCGCACACAAAATAAAACATTTAAAGATTTTGGAATGACAGATTCTCTTATAGAAAAGGTATGTAATTCTGTGCGATGTCAAAAATCAATTTTGATTTCAGGAGGAACAAGTTCAGGAAAAACAACATTTTTAAATTTGTTAGCCCAAGAGATCCCTCTCTCTAAACGGATTTTAACAGTGGAAGATACACGTGAGTTAAATTTGCCGCATAAAAATTGGAAATCTTATCTTGTTCCGCGTGGAGAGGAAAATGGATGCCTTACATATCAGGCAGTTATAGATCATTTTATGCGATCACGTCCCGATATTATTTTAACAGGCGAAGTTTCTATTCGGAATAGCTTTCCGATATTGAGACTTTTAAATACAGGACATAAAGGATTTATGTGTACAATTCATGCAAATTCTCCTAAGCTTGCACTTGCCTCAGCCTTTGAACAAAACTTGAACCTTTCAGGGTATAAGGCGGAAAACGTTTTTGATTTTTTGAAAAAAACAATTGATCTTGTCATTCAAATCGAATCTAGGGACGCGGATAAGAAAAGAATTCAAAGTATTTGGGAACGAGAAGAAAGCACGGTCGGGGTTTAAAAAATAAAATTGCCTTTGGTTTTTTTAATCCAAAGGCAATTAGAATAGATGACGATCTTATTAAAGACCTTTTAAGAACTTTCCTGGTTTGAAACGTGCAACAGAAGATGCAGGGATCTTAATTGCAGCGCCTGTACGTGGATTTCTTCCATTACGTGCTTTGCGGTTAGAAACAGAGAAGCTTCCAAAACCAACAAAAGAAGCAGATTCTTTTTTCTTAAGTGCTTTTGTGATTCCTTCGAAGGTCGCATTTAGAGATTCTTCAGCTTTTGCTTTGCTAAGCCCAGTTTGTTTTGCAATATAGTCAACAAGATCTTTTTTATTCATTTAAAGTTTCCTCCTTATTGTTCATTGTATTGTGAATAATAGTGATCCTTTCATATCTTTTAAAAAGGGTCAAGCAAGATAAACAAGAATTTTTAATTTTAAAAAAAAGGAGAAGTTTTTTAAACTTGTGAACAAGAAAAAACCTTTTTTAAAAAGGGAGACAACTTTTTGAGAAGTAAGAAAAAATTTTCATAAAATATAAAAAGTAATAAAAATTATTATTTAAAAATTAAAAAGATAAATCTATCTCAACTTATTTAATGTAAGACGAATATAGATTTTTTTATTTTGCATGATTCAATTTTAACAAACATCCCCTCTTTTTGAAAGGTAAGACCCTCTTTAAAAATTCTTCAAGGCGCATCGCAGTAAAAATTTTGAGGCTAGAAGTATTGTAACCTTTTTGTTGCCCACTTTTGCTCTCCTTTATTTCCTTGTGTCTGAATAAAAGTGACAATTTCTTTACATTCCGGTTATACTAATAACCAACTCATATAGCGGACTTCGTAAGAATTTTGTTTTTCTGATGATACTTCCTTATCGAGAGAGAGAAATTTTTGTTCTTATGCAAAGTAAATGGGTAAAAGCTATAAACAAGGTTAGTTTGATGTAAGAGATAAGGAAGAATGGTTATAGTTATTAGGTTTTATGTATATTACTAAAGGTCTTGAAAGTAGCCTCATAAATATCTATATAAGAAACTATGAAAGCCTAATATATGCATGAAAGGCTTTAGTATAGAAATTTTCGGATAACGTAGGAATTAAAACCTTTAGCCCATAAAGAAGATCAGAGATTTAGACATATTATTATATTTCTAGTTAAATTTTTTAAAATTTTAGAGGGATATTTTTAAGATTTACATAATTAAACATATTGTAATGAATTATATAGGATTTTAAGACAATGAAATTACGTTTTTATATAAATGTTTTTGCTTTTATTTTTACAATGTTCCCTATCTCTCTTTTTGCTCTGGAGGATCAAGAAAGATATATTGTGGGAAGGCAACCACCGTCTTTTATTGGCCGCATTTCGCGCTCTACTTATGAATTTTTTGTGCAGACTGCTTCTTCTCAATCGACTTGGGGGGTGTTTAATGGAGAGTCTTATTATGATTTGGCTGATATAAAACAAAAAGAACTTTCGAAAATAATTGTGAGAGAAGCCTATGAAGAAGGTCGAAGAAATGTATGGCTTTTAGATATTGGAGCTGGAAATTTTGAATCTTGCGATGCGTGGGCAAGTGACTTTAAAGAAATGGGTGCAACTCTTGAGGGTATGACCATCCATATTGTTGGGATACGAGGAGAGCCTTATAAAGATAAAGCAGTAAAAAGAGACTGGAATTGTAAAATCTATAAATTTGGTCTTTTTATGATTGAAGACTTCGAAGAGGAATTCAGAAAAAGAGGCTTAGGCTCCGTTGAATTTGATTTGACAATCTCACGGTGGACCATGCGGCATCTCTTCAATCCTTTAGGAACATTTATGGCTGCCTTTAATAAAACACGCACAGGTGGTTTTCTTAATATGGATTGGTTTCATTACCTCTATGAGGAAGAAAAACTGGATTCGAGATATGATGTTCCTTTAGTTTCTCGCGGGCATCTTCTTGATGTTCTGATACATCTTAAAGTGCCTTTTATACTTAATCCGAGAAGCGCCAATGCTTTACCTCCTTATCTCGATGCATTTTTAATTCAGAAGGGAAAAGAGAGTCCTTCAGTTTTACCATTAGAATACGTGGGACTGGAAGAATGTGACGCGCGGTATTTTCAGGTGCATGCTGGGTATGTTGTAAAATTTAGGATTTTAGATTCGGATTTTAAGGCCTCTGCTTTAAGAGAATCTTATTCAGCTCATAGGACAAGGTTCTTTGTAAATTCCCCATTTCTTCAATGGCTTCATGCGAATAATTTATTGGTTGACGAAAGTTATTTTAAAGAATTTTGCTTTATGCAAAATGGATTGCTAACGCTATCCTCTATGAAAGATCAAGATACTCAAGAGAAATCGAGAGATTTTGAAAAATTTAGATCACCTAAAAGTCGAGAAGAAAAGGAAAGAAATATTGAAGAAGCAAGAAGGCAGGCCAGGCTCGAAAGACAAAAAAAAGATTTAAGAAGTGGACTACTAGAAAAACTAAAAAAGCAAGATTTTGAAGAAGTTCAGACTTTATTTCATCAAGGAGTAGAAGTAAACAATCCTTGGGATGAGGAAGACAGCTTTCTTGATAGCGCCATTACGGGTTATTTCCCAACAGGAGCTATTACTCTCCTCCTCAACAATGGCGCAAAAATAAAACATCTTTCAAAATCTGAAGCTGTATATACGGCTATACGTACCTCTTCTTCTGAAGATGATATAAAATCTCTTCTAAAAGTACAAGAATATAAACCAAGTAATTTTGACGCTTGTCTTTGGGCCTCTGTAGCTAGAGGCGAAAAGGGATTAATTGACCTTTTTTTGTCTATGGGCGCTAATTTAAATGCTTTTGTTAACTGCCATCCGATTATTTTTGAGGCGTCTTTTGATCCTGTAACATGGAATTTTCTCATTGAAAAAGGAGCCAAGGGTCATCGAGGTGAAGAGCTTGAAAAAAGATAAGTTTTTTCACATAAAATTTATGGACTTATAATTCTCCTTCCTTATCAAAGAGAATTATAAAGCTATTGCGATCCTAACGTCATTACAGATTTCAACTCTTTAATAGACTTGTTGCGTATATCAAATTTGATATTAAAAATAACTGCAGAAATCCAAGAACAAAAATGAGCAGAATCAACTTGTGCAACTGGTCTAATCAAAAATACAAATTCTATTTTTGATAGTCTTCTATAAATAATCTGTATTTTACTATCCAGGTTAAGTCATTTTTATCATCGTCTGTTCCTGCTCTAAAAACATGTGTTAAAGCCTCTATGCGCTCTCACGATGAAAGCCAAGGATTATTGAAAGCTTAGTTTGCTCTCTTAAAAGGGAAAGGATCTAAAAAAGACGCAGAAAATTCTGGCCCTTCCATTTTAATAGCTTTTCTAGGTGATCCCTCTTTGTCGTTTTGTTCTCCAGAGTCCATTCCATAAGAAGGAATTGCGAAAGATCTAAGTACTTGCATAAGAAAAACAGCAAAAAAGAAAAAGAGGCGTTCAAAATATGCTTGAAGTATTGTAATGAATATGAAGTTTCTTGCATAAAATAATACTAAAGATTTATTTATTTTTTAGCAAAAATGCAACACAGTGTGTATAAAAAATTTATTTTTGTAAAGGTCAGTTTTTAAAAAATGTTAACCTGATAAATCTATTGGAAACCTTAGGAAAAATTATAAAAAATTTCAATTAGGTTTTAAAATAAAAAACCATTATGTTGCTTAAAATATTTAATTTTTTCTAAAAGAAACAGAATGATATGTAAAAATAACAGGCTTGACAAAATGAATATGAGTATGGGAGATTAGGGCAATCGTTCTATAAAAACATACTTCTAAAGTCCACATTAATTGTTTTTGATTTAATCGCGTTCATAGAATTTATTCGTATATCTTGTAAGTAATGAAGTAAGTTTTTTTAGGTACATATATTAACTGTAAGAGTTTATAAAATATGGAAATGCCGATAACATTTAATTTCTTAGATGGTAATTATAATAAATATTTTAAGATGACAAAAGACATTGATTTCACACCAAAAGAGTTGGATGTGATCTCGTGTATTTTGACGGGTCGTCGTGTAAAAGAAATTGCCGGAATTCTTTCCAATTCTGTAAAGACCATCGATAATCATATTCGGAATATTATGCAAAAACTCGGCTGTAATTCCCGTGAAGGAATTATTAATTGCATTGAGCAATCTGGAAGTCTTCCTTTCTTTAGATATCATTATCAAGTTATTGCCATTCAGGCTGATTTTACCAAGAAACTAAAGGAAGTTTCTCTCCTTGTTGGAAAGCACTCTCCTTCCTGTTTAATTGCCTTTAAAGAAACTCATGAGAAGAATGCGTCAGTGATGGCTTTTTTAACTGAGTTTGAAAAGAATTTAAAAGAGGCTGGAATTCATGTTTCTCGGCAAAAATTAGAAAGTGGTGTTTCTCTTTCTGGGGCGATGAAGAAGAAAGAAAAAAATTCTTCAACTTCAATTTTTTATGTGATGCCTTTTGAAGATATAAAAAACAAAGAAGAAGAGAATGAACTCGAAAAAAATATAACGCCCATCCTTGTTAAAAAGAAAGACATTTTTGAAGAATCGCCAGAAGATTCTAAAACGCAAGATCAACAAAAAAATTATTATGATTCTTTTTTTGAAGTCCTTCAGAAGATTCTTCCAACAATTTCTTTGGACGCAATTATTTCAAACTTTGAATCGGCTTATAAACTTAAGCAATATTCTGCACAAGACGGGATTCTTTCTTTAAAATCTGCTTCTTTTGGACCTTCAGAGAATAAAGAAACTTTAAATTATTCACCCTATCATATTTCTAAAAAAATTCTCATATCAATTATTTTGTTATTTGTGGTAAGTGGTGCTTTTGCTCTTTATATGTTATCACCGCAAGAAAAAAATATAAAATCGGATTTGATTCTTCCAACAGAAAACACCCTTCTTAAAAGATTTGATCTCATTTCTAAAATAGACGAAAAGATGAGAGGGGAAAATGGGATACAGACTGTTGCGCTCGTGGGTCTTGTTGGAATGGGAGGCGTTGGAAAAACAACCCTTGCAAGGTATTATGGTCATATGCAGCATGACGCTGTTGTGTGGGAGTTGAATGCAGAAAACAAAAGCACTTTAATGGCTTCCTTTAATGATTTAGCATACTCCTTGGCTAAGACAAAAAAGCAAAAAGAAGATCTTGAATTTATTCAAAAAATTTCAGACCTCCAAGAAAGAGAAAAACAAATTCTCTCCTTTGTAAAAGAAACACTGAAAGAGAAAAAAAATTGGGTCCTTATCTATGATAACGTTGAAAATTTTTCTGAGATTAAAAACTACTTTCCACAAGATCCAGATGTATGGGGATATGGAAAAGTTATTTTAACAACGCGTGATAGCAATATTAATAATACAAGTTATATAAAGTCTGAAAATATCATTGAAGTCGGAGAGCTTCAATCAGAAGAAGCCTTAAAATTATTCTCAAGTATTTTATTTGATATGCCTTTTGATAAAATCCCGCAGACAGAAAAAGAAAAAATCCTTAAGTTTTTAGATTCCATTCCTCCTTTTCCTTTAGATGTTTCGCTTGCTGCTCGTTACATAAAAAATGGAAAAATTTCTTATGAAAAATATTTAGAACTCATTCAACATTCGAATGAGGATTTTGAAAATACACATGAACAACTTTTAAAAGAAGCTTCAGATTATACTAAAACACGTCATAAAATTGTGACGCTTTCCTTGGAGCATCTCCTGAGTATGCATCCTGATTTTAAAGACCTTCTTATCTTAATGTGTCTTCTTGATTCGCAGCATCTTCCAGTTGACTTTTTAAAGACAGCTAAAAGCGAAACAGTTGTGGAAGATTTTATTCATGCATTACATAAATATTCTTTTGTCTCTTCAGGAACTCTTGGGCCCTTAAACCCTCTTCCGACGCATTCAATGCATCGAAGCACGCAAGAAATAAGTTTGAGTCATCTTATTTCAAAATTAAATTTGGCTAAAAATGACCATTTGATTAAAAGAGCAATGAATGTCATTGAGAATTATATTGATAATATTCTTGAAAAGGAAGAACCTGTTACCATTCAGGCAATGACACGCCATTGTAAGAAGCTTCTTTCACATAGCTATTTATTAACAAAAGACGCTCTCTACACCTTAAGAAGTAAATTAGGACATATGTATTATTATGCGAATGAAGCTTCTTATCAGGAGGCTCAAAAAATTTTAGAAGAAAACATTCGATCAATGGATGGAGATGAGAATTTTAAAAATAAGAATAATTTTGACGACTTAATTGCATTAGGGCTTATTTATAGTGAGACAAGTGACATTAAAAAATTAAAAGAAACAGTTGATACCACGCTTTTAAAATATAAAAAAATTCTTTCAGAACGCACACCAAAAGCAGCTTCAGCGCTTTCATTTTTAGGAATGATGTATGATGACCTTGGGGATTATACCCAAGGCCAGCAGCTTATTGAAAGAGCGTGTGCTCTTTATAAAAATGATTTTCCAAATGATCTTATTGGGCTTGGACGTACGTTAGCTTATCTTGGTCGTGTTTATCGAGAGCAAGGTAAATATGAGTTGGCCCAAAAAGTTTTAGAAGAAAGTTATGAAATTTATAAGAATAATGGTCTTGAGAAACATTTTAGGACGGGTTGGACGTTGGTTGCTCTTGGGAATGTGTATCTTTATTTGGGAGATTATGAAAAAGCTACAAATTTATTAAGTGAAAGTGTTCAAATTTACAAAGACTATTTCCCAGATGATCCATTTTGTAAGTGTTGGGCAGCGCTTGATCTTGCAAATGCATATATCGAACAAGGAAATCCCAAAAAAGCATGTGAAATTCTTGAAGAATGTCTTGATATTTATAAAAAGAGACCGGACCTTTACCCTGAAACACATTATACAGTGGTGCGTGTTATTGCCTTTCTTGGCAAAGCTTATATGAAGCTCGGAGATTATCAAAAAGCCCGTGTATATCTTGAAAAGGCACTTCCAATTTTCGAAATGAATTATGGGAAAGAACATCTCGAGACAGCTTACGTTTTGACGCTTTTAGGAGAACTTGATCTTTTGGAAGAAAAATTTGAGGCTTCTGAGAAATCTCTAAAGAATGCACTTTCTATATTTGTAAAAAATAATCATCCTGAGGCTTATAAGCCTTTTGAAGACTTATTTAATCTTTCTTTAAAATTTTATGAAAAGAATTTGAAAGAAAAGGGGAGCATTGAAGCCCTTAGGATTAAAGAAGAAAGTCTTCTTTCCCTTAAACAAGTGTTGGAGCATGTTATCGCGCATTTTCCAAAAGATGCTCCGCATTTTCTTACGATAAAAAAAAGATTGGAGAATATGAAATTAATATAGAAGCGTGTTGAGAAAAATTAGATCAGAAAATTGTTAGGTACGGTACGTTATTTGATAAAAATCGATATATAATTTCTTTTTGATATTTTAAAGATAATTATTAATTAGAAAATATATATTTTCTTGAGTCTCCGTCTTATAAAAGCCAGAGACTTTTAACAAAGTAAGAAAGATTTAAGAGATTTAAAATGTTTTTTTATTCGATTCAGTTAAAAAGAAAAATTTATACTCTTTTTTTTATTGGGATTATTCTCAGTCTTGTCGCCTTTTTTTCAAAGGAAATATATAAACCAGATTATGCACTTAGAAATGTAAAAGCTGAGTTGGTTATTCCCAAAGAAAACACGCTTCTTAAGCGTCCTCAGCTTGTCTCTCAGATCGAGGAAAAAGGTAAGGGTCTGGAAGAAAATCGAATAGATGTTATTGCGCTTGTTGGAGAAAAGGGAAGCGGGAAAACAGTTTTGGCGCGATATTATGGATATGCGCAACATGACAAAATTGTATGGGAGTTTAATGCGGAAAATAAAGAAACCTTAAGTCACTCTTTTAAGGATTTTGCCTACTCTTTAGCAACGACACATATAGAGAAAGAAGAACTTATAAAAATTGAAAACATAGAAGATTTAGAGACCCAAGCTCTCTCATTTCTTTCCTTTGTAAAAAAGATTCTTAAAAACCATAAGAATTGGCTTCTTATATATGACAATATCAAAAATTTTTCTGAGATCGAAAATTATCTTCCTCAAGATACAGCTCTTTGGGGAACAGGGAAGGTACTTTTGGTAACACGGGATGAAAATTTGAAAGATTATAAATATTTAAAGCCTGAGGATATTATTAAAGTTGGAGAACTTCAAAAAGAAGAGGCCTTAACTCTTTTTTCTTCAATCCTCTTTGACTTCTCTCCGAACGTTTTAGACCTTCAAGAAAGAGAAGCAGCTTTGCAATTTTTAAACCACATTCCCCATTTTCCTTTAGATGTGACGATGGCTGCAAGATATATTAAAAATGGTAAGATTTCTTATAAAAAATACCTTGAGCTATTAAATCAAAAAGATCCTGGCTTCCAAAGACTTTTAAAAATATTTGTCGATGAAGGAACTGACTATTAAAAAATTTAAATAAAAATATTTTTATGGAAGATTTATAAATGCAACTCTTAAAATTATCAAAAAAAATAAAAACATCTTCTTTAGAATTTTATGGCCTTGAAAAATAAAGTTTAATTTGTCTAAAATCATTAAAATGTGAGCTAAAGTATGTCTATTGACAATAGGCTAACTTTAAATATAAATAGAATACACTTAAGAAATATCGAGAAACAGACAAATTAGGCGAAAGAGGAAGATTTATGTTGAAGACGGCTTCTGATCAGGAAAATTTAGAATGGAGGCATCCTCGATAAAGTAGGAATATTTCTTAAAAATTTGTTTTTTCCTTAATCTGAAAAAATTAAGGATATTTTGTTTGTTTATACAAAAAGATCGAATTCTTTGTAGAGACATTATTATGAATGATAGTACCCCCCTCAAAATTAAATGGAAAGCGTCTTTATGGTCCTTGTTTTTGGCAATTTCAATCGTTATTTGTTTTTTAGGGGAATCTTTTATTTCTTATGAGAAGAATAAAAAAGACGATTTTAAAGAGGCCGAACGCATTATATTTAGCAAGATCAATGAGCTCGAAAAATTAATAGATTCGGATTTAGCGCGTATTTTGAATTTTGGGACATTGATCTTTGATAAAAAAAACATAATTAAATTGAATGAAAATTCAGATTTTAATTTTTTTATAAAATCTAACCCCCATACCCATTCTCTTTGTATTGCTCTCCTTATTGGAAAAGAAAAACATATTTATAATAAACATGGACTTATTCAAGAAAAATTTGTTCCAAAAGAAATTATTGAAAGGTGTTACTTTGAAATTGATAAATTTAAGATTTTTTATAAAAATGAAAAATTATATTTTGCAAAAGGATTTTTTTATGAGGAGAATATACCTTGTATTCTTTTTATAAGTCAGGATCTTAAAGAGTTTGTAAAGCATGCAGGGCTTAAAAATGTTGACTTAGGGCTTAAGAATAAGTCGGACTCTTTCGTCGTAGATCCAGGAGAATTTCTAAATTATTTGGACTTAATCTATACAGATTCTTGGGGCAATTTTTTTCTATGCAATCGACTAGGATTTTTATTTTGTTGCTTGTTTTTTGTTGGGGTGGGCTTGGGGGCTTTTATATTGAATGTTCTTAAATTAACAAAATTAATTAATGAAAAGAATAGGAGCCAATATGAAGAGGTGTTAAAAAAAATCTCTGCATCGCATATAAAAGTTGAAAAATTACAACAGGAAAACCTAATACTACAAAAAAAATATTCTGATCAAGAATCTTCCAACAGGGGGAAGGAGCGCATTTTTAAGAAAATATTTCCTTTTTCAAAAGAGTTTTTAAAAGGACTGCAACCTCTGCAAGAAGCACTCATCATAAAATGTAAAGATAAAGAAATTGAAGAAGCTCTTGGAAAATTTTCTGAGACCTTAAAGCAATTAGAACTTCATCCGCGCCTTGTAAAACTTTCATTCAGCAAAACAGTTCAAGAAGTTATCATGAGTTTTTCTGAAGAGCTTGCTGAAAATAATATTAAAATATCAATTAAAGGGAGAGATTTTTTAATTTATGGAGAATTGTCAGTTTTATATTACCTTGTTTATTTTATTTTAAAAGAATGTATTTTGCGAGTTCCTCCAAACGGTCTCATAAAGCTTAAACTTGAAACGCGCCTCAATATATCAAAGCTTATGATAGAAGATAATGGGTTTATTTTATCTGAAAATTATTTGAAAGAGCTGGATTCAATTTCTTCTAGATATGAAAAAGATTTTTTGGTTGATCCGGCACAGGGAAATCTTATGAAAATAGCTCACTCTCTTGGCTGGTCAATTGTCAGGGGAGAGAAGAAAGGACCTTTTAATATAACAGAAATTATTATTAAGAATTCTCTTGAGACAGAGACTAAAAATTATTCTAATCTTAATATTATAAATCTTTTCAAATCTAAATAAGAAAAATTATATTTTCTCTAAATTTTCTAAATAAAAAAGAGTGATCTTTGAGATTAAGAATATTTGTTAATGAGCCATTCTACAAAACGCGGGTCAACTTTTTTCTCTTCATGGAAAAAAGAATAAAGATAAATTTCCCAAATTAGAGAATGAATTTTTTTTGTGAGAGGAAGGGTCGTTCTTTTTGCAAGAATTGGCGTTAGAATCTCTATTATCTTAGCATAAAGATCAGGGTCCCAAGTCGGGTTAGCCTCTTGAGAAGTTTTATCTTGAGAAGAGGAAGAAGTCAAACCTTCTGTTTCGTCAATACCTTCTGTTAAATCTTTTACAGAACATTCAAAAGTTGTTGCAATTGCAAGAAGAGTTTCCTTTTTAGGGTTTTTTGAAGCTCCTTTAAGAATATTATGGACAGCATTTGTCTTGAGTCCAGCAACACGTTCAAGCGCATTAATAGACATATTTTTTTCTTCAAGTTTTTTTCGAATGTAGTTTTGAAGGTGAGACATAATTTTTTTCCTAAATAAAGAGACACTCTATATGAAAAAAGGAACGCATCTCTTGAAAATTCATCAAAAGGTTCATTCTTTGAGAAGTATTTTTAAGAAGGACACTTAGAATCAATTCAAACCTTTCTACTTTTTCATTAAAAGTAACCACTATATCTTTTTTCTTAGGTTACAAGATCTTAAGAAAAAATGTCTATAGTGAAAAATAATATTGACATTAGGTAAGCTTCATTTTATATCACAATAAATGTGGTATATAATTTTGTACCATACGTTACGAAAAATACCAAGTATAAAAATTAAATTTCTATATAATTTAAGGGAAGGGAATAAATATGGGTGCGCTATGCTGTTTTGAAGAATTTACTCAAAAAAGATTTGTGAGTGAAATTGAAATACACTTAAAGAACTTGGATTATGCAATTAATTTTTGCTCTTCTGTTTCAGATAAAGGGTGGGCTTGTTTTAATAAAATCTTGACACTTTCTGAAAAAGATCCGAGTTATTGGGATGAGGAAGAAACTCAAAAAGAACTCCAAAATCTTTGTAATTTAATTGATGTAAGAGATCTTGCAATTCAAGATAATGAAGAAACGAATCTTTCTTTAGGGTCTCTTAAGGAATTTTTAAATTGTATTGATCACGAGCATTTAAAAGTCTCTTGGGACCTTTTATATTCGATTGATTTTTCCATGTTTAACTTACCCCTTAAAAAATTTGATCCTTTGTTTCCTGAAGATATTTTAGGATTATTTGTTGTTTTGGATCGCATGATTCTTTTTTTGAGAGAAGAGCAAAGATATATACGTTACAATTTAATTTCTAAGCATATCAAAGCGTTTAATGAAAAGGACTTTTCATTCTTAACATCTCTGAATGCGCAAGCAGTTGGTATATGATTTCTCCCAATCCCTTGCGCTGCGCTAGGGAATATTTGGCCCGCTTTGCTTAAAAAGCGGGCTCTTTTTTACACAAAAGTTTTTTGATTTATCCAGCTTTTTTTATATCTTCAAAAAAGACTTGATCATTTCTTATTGGTGCATTCTGTTCCGTGACATTGTTAATTTTTAAAGCAGCATAAAATAAACTAATGAGACACATAAGGCAATAGGCTGGAAAAAACAAACTTTCATTATGAATTTCAATAGCTTCTATATAAAAGAGAGGGGAGATTCCACCATAAATTGATATTCCAAGACAGTAAAAAAGGGAAATCCCACTATATCTTTCTTTCACAGGAAATAAATTTTGCATGATAACAAATCCCACGGTTGAAATACTTGCTGTACAAATACCTAAAAGGATGCCACCTAATATAAAAAGAAAAGCCAGATGTGATAAAAGGAGCCAAAAAACAGGGATTGTGCCAAAAAAAAGGCCATAACACATAACTCTTAAAAAGAGGGGAGATTTAAGGTGATCATAAAGAGCGCCAAATAATGGACCAACACTCATAATTGATAATATTAAGTATATGTTTAATTTCCAAATGGTTTCTGAAGGTAAATGGCAATATCGGGAGAGGTAAACACTTAAAAAACAAAAATCAATATAAAAAAAGCCTCCAATTAAAGCTCCAATAGAAAAACATAAAAAACAAGCTGTTTTACGTTTATGAATAATTGTAAAAAGTGGGATTTTTGTTTTTGAAAATGTTCTTAAAAATTCATCGCTCTCAATAAGCTTTTTTCGAATAAAATATCCAATGAATCCTACAGATCCACCTAAGCAAAAAGAAATTCTCCAAGCCCAACTTGGCATGCCTGGAAGCTGGGTAATATAACTTAAAGCGGTTGCACTTAAAATTCCACACACACATGAAGAAATAATGAGGCCAGAAGCAAGTCCTTGTTTTTGGGGCATATGTTCGAGTGCAAAAATAAAAGCACCATTGAGTTCTCCTCCATAACAAATACCTTGAATTAATCTTCCTGTAATGACGATAATAGGAGCTATAATTCCAATTTCATTATAAGAAGGAAGAATTCCAATAATAATAGTTGGAAAACTCATGAAAATTAAAGTAAAAGCGAAGGTGTTTTTACGTCCAAATATATCTCCAAAATATCCAAATATAAGAGCTCCTATGGGGTGCGCGATAAGTGCAATTCCCCATCCTCCAACACTAATAAATAAGCTGAGTATTTTATTTTCTGTTGGAAAGAAAGTAGAGGCCATGACATTAAGGAACGTTGCATAAATATAAAAATCAAACATTTCAAGCATACTGCCGATGCAACTTGCGAGCAGGATTTTTTTTGTCATGGTGGAATCTTTATAAAAACAATAAAGTTGGATTGTTTAAGTTTAATTATTTTAAATTCAAATAATTCAAGAAGAATAATAGTATTTAAATAAATAATCAACTCATTTTTACGTAAAATATAAACAATTAATTTTAATTTATTATAATAATTTATTATATTTTTATATAAATAAGTTCTTTTTAAATATTACTGTTTTGGCTTTTTAATGTTTCTGTCCAATTCACGAGAAGAGAACGATAAGGAGGAAGAGAACTTTTGTGAGAAGATGCATTACAAGCTGCAAGAGATTTTTCAAGAAAATATTTTGTAAGCATCAATCCTTCTTGAAGCTGAGAAAGTTCAGGAAAAGGAGAGGAAATTTTCGAAAGAGAAAGATTTATTAAAAAGGGAGGAAGAGGAAGAAGACGATCAAGATAGCCTTCACCTCCTTGAGGTGTGACAGCATGTCCAGTTTTTGGGGAGACAAAAGCTAAATTTTCGTGCTTTCCTGTAACAGCACATTTCGAAAGATCTAATCCAAAACCGATCTCACTTAAGAGAGAGAGTTCATAGGAAATATAAGATAAAATCCAAAAGGGATCTTCCATTTGAAGATCTTTAATAAACGTCAGAAGATATTCGTAAAGAGCGGGGTGGACATCTCGATCAGCAAGTGTTTTTTCTGTTAAAGCAAGTGCAGAAGAAAGAGCATAAAGTTTTCCAGAATGCCCTAAAATATGAATAAAAGGTGCATATTGTTTTTCAAGATTGCGCCATTCTCCTAAATGATCTTGAAGACGCCCTTTCCAGCAAACTTTAAGGAGCTCGCCAGGTTCAGGCAGAGAGATTTTCCCACGATAAAGACCCGCGTGCTTCCCATATGTTTTTGTTAAGAAAACTAAAATATGATGGGTTTCCCCAAATTTATGTTTTTTTAATAAAATTCCAGTATCTTCCCACTGCATAAATATGTTTTTCTAAAATATGAAGATTAATTTTTTGGAAAATCGAGACCGAGTTCTTGATAATAAGAACGCTTTTCTTGCCATTTTTCATCAACTTTTACATGAAGAAACAAATGAACAGAGCACTTAAAAAGAAGGCTGAGTTCTTTGCGTGCTATCATGCCAATTTCTTTAATTTGAGTTCCTTTTGATCCTAAAATAATAGCGCGATGGGCGTCTCTTTCAACATAAATTGTTTGATCAATTTTGAGATCTCCATTATCAAACCGTTCAAAGGATGTCGTTTCAACAGTAAGTCCATAAGGAAGTTCTTCATGAAGTTTTATAAAAAGAGTTTCGCGTGTAACTTCAGCTGCCCACAAACGTTCATTTAAATCGGTTTGCTGGTCTTTAGGATAGTGCCAAGGTCCAAGAGGTGCATGATTTTCAAGATAGACTAAAAGTTCCGATAGCCCGCTTCCTGTAAGAGCTGAAATCATAAAAATTGTCTCACACCCCATTTCAGAAAGCTTCTGTGACATCTCTAAAAGAACTTCTTTTTTGACGAGATCAACTTTATTAAGAAGAACAATAAGTTGCTTTGGTTTTTTTACTAATTTTTCAAGAAGTTCTAGAACGAAAGGAGATAAGCCTTTTTGAACATCTATCATGAAAAGAGTTAAGTCTGTATCATCATAAGCTTTCCAAACAGAAGAGACCATGGCGTGATCCAGACGTTTCTTGGGAGAAAAAATGCCAGGTGTATCAATAAAAATAAGTTGCGTCTTGTCCACATTTCGAATTCCAAGAATTCGAAAACGGGTCGTTTGAGGTTTATGTGTAACAATTGAAATCTTTGCTCCGACGAGCTGATTGATAAGAGTTGATTTTCCAGCATTGGGAAGTCCCAAAATAGAAATAAATCCACAGCGTAATTCTGATGTCATTTTAGAGGCTCCTTAGAGGATAGGTGTTCTAAAAGAGAGTGTGCAGCAGTTTGCTCGGCCTGTTTGCGAGATGGGCCCCATCCTTCCGTGAAAGTTGGCACATTTTTTTTAATGACTTTAACACGAACATGAAATTGGGGCGCATGATCAGGTCCCTCGGAAGCAAGAATGTCATATATAGGAAGTGAAAACCCGTGGGCTTGTGTCCATTCTTGTAGTCTTGATTTTGCATCTCTCAAATTTTTCTCAGAGGTGTTCTTCAAATAAGGTGTCCAATGTTTTAAAATAAAATCACGTGTTTTAAGAATCCCTGCATCTAGAAATAGTGCTCCCAAAATTGCTTCTCCTGCATCTGCAAGGACGTTTAAAGGAAGATTATTGCGTTCTAAGGATTTTGAAAGATGAAGATAAAGATGAAGGGGCCAAGTCTGAACGACTTTTCCAATACATTCTTTTCGAACAAGATCCACAAGCCGATGAGACAAATTACCTTCTTCTTCTGTTTCAAAAGTAATGTAAAGAGCTTCCGCAATAATACATCCGAGCACACGGTCTCCTAAAAATTCAAGGCGTTCAAAAGAAGATAATTTTTTGCGATGGGCATAACTTGGATGCGTTAAGGCCCCTTCCAAAAGTGTTTTGTCTTTAAAGGTATGCCCAAGAAAAACTTCAAGTTTTTGATAAGGGTATAAGGAAGGGGCTGACATTGTTAATGAATAATCTTTAAAAGGCGGCTATATCGAATGGACGTGAACCATTTCCAGGGTTGCCACCAAATAAATCGATCTGAGAACCACTCCTTAAGACTAAACCAATTCATCGGAACACGAAGAGTGCTTTGAGGCCAATAAGAATGTTCTTCTGAGAAGTATATAAGGCTCGCTTTTCCAAGAACATAGTCACGTGGAACAAATCCAAGATTATTAATCACACGACTGTCACCCGAATTATCTCTGTTATCTCCCATTACAAAATAATGTCCTGGTGGAACCTCATAAAGAGGGGTATTGTCAAGTCTTGCTTTTCCAAAAGGAACTTCTTTTAAGATACGATGTTGTGTGCCATTGGGAAAAGTTTCAATATATTGCTCTGCAACATGAAGGGTTTGATCATCTTCATCAATATAAGAATAATCCTCAATACGCTCAAGCTTAACGGGCTCTCCATTAATGTGGAGAATACCTTCTTTCATTTGAACTGTATCTCCTGGCAAACCAACAACGCGCTTGATCCATTGAAATTCGGTATCTTTTGGATATTTAAAAACGATAACCTCACCTTGTTGAGGGGTTTTAAATTCTAAAAAACGTCCTGAAAAAAGGTCTAATCCAAAAGGAAAAGAATATTTACTGTATCCATAAGACCATTTAGAAACAAATAGAAAATCTCCAACGAGAAGGTTGGGAATCATGGAGCCTGAGGGAATGTTAAAAGGCTCAAAAAGAAAACTCCTTAAAACAAGGGCAACAAACAAGGCCAAAAAAAGGGTTTTTACGGTGCTCCAAAATTCTGATTTGGGAGGAGAAGAAGGTTGAGAAGAGTTTGAGGTCATTTTATATTCCTTTCATCATTGATACGATATAACCACAAAAGCGTGTGCAAGAAAACCCTCATCACACAAACTTAAATTAAGATGTGGTTTTGCTCCTTTTGGAAGATCTTTAAGAAGATCTGTAAGATGAAGCAGAGCTTTTCCTTTAAGCGTTAAAGAAGGCTTTCCTTGAGCGTTGTTGAGGACTTCAATATCAATCCAACGAACGCCATTCTGAAATCCTAATCCGAGCGCTTTTGCACAAGCTTCTTTTGCAGCAAAGCGTTTGGCATAACTTGAGGCTGTATAATGTTGGGCTTCACAATAAGCTTGCTCTTGGGGTGTAAAAACACGATTTTTAAACCGTTGATTAAATGTTTTTAAAAGAGACTCGATGCGTTTTGTGTCCACAAGGTCACTTCCAATTCCTAATATCATTTTAGAGTCCTTTGGTGTATGCGATAAGATTTAATAAGCATAAATATTGTGATGTAAGCAAAAAAGCCGACACATATTCCAAGAGGAAGAGAGCCAAGCAAGGTGGGCATAAAGAAAGTTGTGGGATGTGTATAGACGTCTTTAAAGTTAAAAATCGGCACGTCAACAAGGGAAGTGGGAAGAGGGATCGTTGGAAAAAGCTTATGAAAAAAGTGCGTACAGAGGATTCCTGTTTTATAGCTTAAGAAAAGCATAAAAGGAAGCGTCCAGGGCGTGCCAATTAATGTTCCTAAGAGGGCAGATACTTTGTTGGCTCTTAGAGTCCAACTGAGGCTGACAGCAAGAATGATATGTGCTCCTAAGAGAGGCGTAAATGAGATTGCAACGCCAATTGCAAGTCCTAAAGCGATGGCATAGGGAGAAGCTTTAAGACGCAGAAGCCTTAAGAAAAGATACCGAAAAAGCCGTTTGAATCCCATTTGGGGCCATAAAAATTCTTTTATGAGATGTGAGATGGATTTTTTTTTAAGACTTTTGAAGAGGGACATTATATTCTTTCGTAAAGGTCGTTTATAGAGTGTTTTAAACATTGCCTTTTTCTTGTAGTTTTTCAAGAACTGAATTATAATGAGCTATAAAATCTTTTTTAAGGAAGTGAGGTTTATAAAATGGCAACTAATTTTAATCGGAATATCAGTGGGCGCACGTCGTCTTCAGAAATGACATATGATTTGGGACTTCGGGCCCATATGCTCAAAGTTTATAATTTTATGGGCTTAGGTCTTGCGTTGACAGGGTTTATCTCTTTTATGATTACGCAAACACCCTCTTTGATTGAAGCTTTTTATACAAACTCTCTCTTGGCATTTGTCTTTATGTTATTGCCTTTTGGATTGGTGATGTATCTGCAGTTTAAAATTAAAGATATGTCTCTTCAAATGGCTCAAACGATGTTTTGGCTTTATGCGGCACTCATGGGACTTGCCTTAACTCCTGTCTTTTTAGTTTATACAGGAACAAGTATTGCGCGTGTATTTTTTATTACAGCGGGAACTTTTGGATCTATGAGCCTTTATGGATATACAACGAAGCGTGACCTTACAGGATTTGGTTCTTTCTTAACAATGGGGCTTTGGGGTATCATCATTGCAATGGTTGTTAATATTTTTCTTCAAAGCTCAGCACTTCAATTTGCTGTCTCTGTCATTGGGGTTTTAATTTTTACAGGACTGACGGCATATGATACACAAGTAATCAAGGAGATCTATACAAATTCTGATACGCAGGATATAGCAGGCAAAAAAGCAATTATGGGTGCTTTAAGGCTTTATCTTGATTTTGTTAATTTGTTTGTAATGCTTCTTCAATTGTTTGGAGATCATAGGAAATAAGTGGTCTTTTTTAAATAAGATCTGTCTTAAGTGTTAAATTTATGCAATCCTGTAGGAGTTTTTCTACAGGATTGTTTTTTTAAAAGAGGAGGTTTTCTTATGAAAAAAGAATATTTTAAAGTGTTGTAAGTACATTTCTTATTCTTTTTTGGAGACATTATACAGGCTCCAATTAAAAAAGGTATGGGTGCCCTTAAAGCAAAAGAATACATTGCTCAAAAAAGATATAACGAGGCACGCGAGATGCTGCAAAATACAACAGATGCAGAAGCTTTAAATTTGTTAGGAGAAATTTATCATTTTGGGTAGGCGTAAAGAGAGATTATAAAAAAGCAAGAGAGTATTATCTTGAAGCTCTCAAGCAAGGGTCTGGGGAAGCTGCGAATCATCTTGGAAGGATCTATGCAAACGGAGAGGGTGTTGCTCAAGATCTTAAAAAAGCAAAAGAGTATTATAGCCATGCGTGCAGACATGGAAATCAATCAGGCTGCCATAACCGAGATGCACTCTAAAAATATGTTATAAATTTTTTAGTAAGCTAAAAGTTCCAACTTAGTCCAAAAAGTAAACGATTGTCTCTTGGTTTTATCTTAATTTGGTCTGAAGATATACCTGCAGAACTTGTAACAGAAAATTTATAAGCAGGATAGGTGGTGTAGATATACTCGGCACGTGCTGAAAGTGTCTCAGTGAGAAGGATTTCACCTCCAACACCCACAGAAGGGCCCCACATATTTTTTTTGTAGATTGTTGTTCCAGTTCCATTTAAAGGAGTTGCGCTTCCCTTAAATTGACTTCCTGTTATACCCAGCTTTATAAATGCGAGAAATTTTGGCAGAATTAAAGTTCCTAAACGAAAAGCAGGTATAACAGAATAAGGTTCCTTAACAGAGATAGAAGGTGTTATAGCCCCAGCATGATTTTGATGAACAGATTTTGCGTCACCATAGTTTGCAGATATTAGGAGCTCACCTCCAAAATAAAGTTGATCATATAAAACCCCATACCCTCCATAAACTCCATAGTTAAAAAGGGTAGAACTTGCATTATAATCAGCAAACTCATTGGAATAAGTTTGGTAAGCCTTTGATTGGAAAAAGTTAGGTCCCATGGTGAGCCCTACATAAGAACCCGTAAAATTTTTGGCAGATACTGCCGCAAAAGAAGCAGTTCCTAAGCTCAGGACAGAAATGGTTATAATTTTTTTCATAAGGTATTCTTTCAAGCGTGAGTAAAAAAGCAATAGAGTTCGGATTAAGAAGATTCTTTAGTCTATCAACTCAAGATAAAACTTGTAGATGTACTGAGAACCTTTTCATGTAATTTTATATCATATCTTTCAAGCAGATACTAATCTTTAATCTTTGGAGCTTAGATTTTTTTTGATGTTTATTTTTCTTTTTGTAACTTGGTAACTTCAATTCTTCATTCCTGAATAGGATAACAAAAGTTAATAAGCTTTCTAAATGTATTTAGGATATGTTCAGTGATGCTTTCAAAATATTAAAGTATTTAGAGAAATGAGAGTATATTCTTTAACATGTTTGCAGGAAGATACATATCCTTTATATGTTCTTTGGAGTAATTTAATTTTTTCTTCATATTAAGGAGTTACTCTGACTCCGCCATTAATTTTGTTAGCATAAAGACTCTTTTCTAAGGCTTGGGTGTCATGAAGAGTTTTCTCAAAGGCTTTTTGTTTTGCCATGCATTGTGACGCATTATCGGCTGCTGAAATTCCTGGCAAAGCAGCTGCACAAATCATAACAGATGCCGATAGTGTAACCATTTTTTGTAATTTCATTTTATTTCTCCTATTTGATTATTATTTATATATTCCTTTTGTGTATCATCTTTTTTTTAAAAGTTTTTTAAAACTTGATCACTTTACCCCTCAAATACGTAAAGGGACTGTTGCGAACAGATCTGACAAAAGAATAAAAATTTGATAAAAGAAGGAGAGTTTATAAAAAAGGAGACTTTTGATGTATCAAGTAGAAATGGTGAGCCTGGACCAAATGGTGGAAGAGAACCATCGCTATCGAGGATTTATGAAAGTCTGGGATTTTAAAACCGTTGATAGAATGCTGAGGACTGTTAAAAAGAAAAACCCTCATGAAGGATATGGCATTGAGAGGTTGTTTAGATGTCTCTTGCTGCAGTTTTTAGAAGATCTGAGTGATCGAGAACTGGAAGTGTTTTTAAAAGAGAATAATGCTGGAAAGTGGTTCTGTGGTTTTGGTTTATTGGAAGACGTGCCAGATCAGACGGTGTTTACACGGACACGGAGTAAAATAGGAACAAATCTTTTGTCAAAACTTTTTGAGCAATTGCGTAAGGAGCTTAAAATAAAAGGGTATATGAACGAAGTGTATACGTTTGTCGATGCGAGCCATCTGATTTCAAAAGCAAGCCTTTGAGAAGGAAGAGATAAGGCAATTGCTGAAAAGTATGAAAAATTAAACAATAAAGTACTGCCTAAAGTTGCTGCAGATAAACAAGCTCGGATTGGATGCATAGGAAAGAGCAAGTATTGGTATGGATATAAAAAGCATGTCTCTGTTGATATGCAGTCTGGACTTATTAACAAAGTTGCTCTTACGGCCGCAAATGTGACGGATGCACGTGGGCTTAAACATGTTTGTCCTTCTCAGGGAGCAGTGTATACGGATAAATGATATTGCACCTCTCCGGCAACTGAGATTGCTCTTCAGAAAGGATGTCACCTAGCGGCAATTAGGAAGAATAATATGAAAACTAAGAATGTGGATCAAGACCGTTGGTATTCTAAAATAAGAGCCCCTTATGAACGCGTCTTCTCGCAAGATCCTAAAAGGGTAAGATACAAAGGAATTGCTAAAAACCAGTTTGCTCTTTTTATGCAAGCTCTTTGCTTTAACTTGAAGAGACTTCAGGTTCTCTCTCTCCTTGAATTGAAAGCTGTTACAGGATAATTGCGTCTATAATAAGCGATTTAGGCTTTTTTTAGCCCATTATCCTATAAAAAAGGATGGATTTGCCTCCAAAAATCTTCTCTCTAGCAGAAATTTTTTAAAATCACTCTTTATCATTTGTTTGCAACGATCCCGTAAAAGCGATTGAAAAATAAGGAGAAATAGCTAATTTTGAAAAACCCCTATGAAAGGATTTCAAAATGAACACTCTAAAACTCCTTATTTCTCAAATTTGGAGCAATTTTTCCCTTCACTTAGCAAAAAAAGGAAACAATCAGTGCGATACTTTAGGGCATGATGATGCTTGGAAACGTGCAACATTAATCTTTTAGGTTGATTCCTCAACATAGCCAAGCCATAAAACGCCGTCTCTTGAATTTTTAAAGATATTTCCTCTAGTTCTTTAGAACTTAATGGCTTCTTTTTATGCATTCCCATCCCAACACCTCCATACTTAAAAGGAAGTGTGTTTTATATTCTTATTGAGTGCACGTTAGTATAAATTGTACGATAAAGGATACTTGGCAAAAGCTTAATTTTTTTGGATTAAGAATATTAATAAAGAGAAACTTTTTCAAATTCTAAAATTTGAATTCTTCAAATAAAGAGAAAAGGTTAAAGAGAGATTTTTATTCGTCTTTTATAATACTCATATCAGGGGCATCAATGGATTTCATTCCAACCACATGATATCCGCTATCAACATGATGTACTTCTCCAGTGACTCCTGAAGAGAGAGAGCTTAAAAGATAAAGGCCGGCGCCTCCAATATCATCAAGAGAGACATTTCTTTTAAGAGGTGCGTTATATTGATTCCACTTTAAGATATAACGAAAATCTCCAATGCCAGAGGCTGCAAGTGTTTTAACAGGGCCTGCTGAAAGAGCATTCACACGTATATTGCGCCCTCCTAAATCGACAGCGAGGTACCTAACAGAAGCTTCTAAAGCAGCCTTGGCAACACCCATGACGTTGTAATGGGGCATAACGCGTTCAGCGCCATAGTAGGTGAGTGTTAAGAGGCTGCCACCTTCGTTCATAAGGGGAGCTGCATGACGGGCAACACTTGTAAAAGAATAACAGGAAACATCAAGCGTATTTAAGAAATTTTGTCGTGTTGTATCAAGGTAGAGACCTTTGAGTTCTTCTTTATCAGAATAAGCGATCGCATGAACCACAAAATCAAGGTTTCCCCATTTTTTTTTGATGGTTTCAAATGTTTCAGTGAGACTATCTTCATTGGTCACGTCACAGGGCATTAAAAAAGACGCTCCCAAAGATTCAGCTAAGGGACGCACACGTTTTTCAAAAACCTCGCCTTGGTATGTAAAAGCAAGTTCAGCACCTGCCGCCGACACCGCCTGAGCAATTCCCCATCCTAATGATTTATCATTGGCAACCCCCATAATAAGCCCTTTTTTTCCAGCCATGAGGTTTGAAGTTGGGAATGTTTGTTCGTGCGTCATTTCTAACCCTTTATCTAAGTGTTTTCATTTTATCTGTTGCTTTAACAAGCTCAGCTTGCAGAGGAGGATCAAAAGCAGAATGCCCTGCATTGGGAACAATAATGTATTCAGCTTCAGGAAAGACCTGAACAAGATCATCAGCTGATTTAATGGGACAAACAATATCATAGCGTCCTTGCACAATGATGGTTGGAATATGACGTACTTTGTCAATATGTCCAAGGAGTCCTTCTGGAGGAAGAAAAGCATTATTTACGAAATAATGGGTTTCAATACGCGCAAAGCAGATGGCGGTATGATCGACTTCAAACGTTTTTACAAGATCTGGATTGGGCATGAGTGTCGAGCAGGTTCCTTCATAGCAACTCCAAATTTTTGCAGCTTCGAGTTCAAGCTCTTTATTTCCACTTGTTAATCGTTTGTGATAGGCCTTTGTAATATCCTGACGTTCTTCTTCAGGCAAGTAATGTGCAAGCTTTCGGAATGCTTCAGGAAAAATGATCCCTGCATCTTGGTAAAACCACTTGATTTCTTCGGGTCTACAGAGAAAAACACCTCTTAGAACCATGCTTAAGACGTGATCTGGATGTTCTATGGCATAAGAAAGAGCGAGTGTAACACCCCATGAGCCTCCAAAAAGGTGCCATTTGTCGATGTTTAAAAGAAGACGGAGTTTTTCCATATCCGAGACAAGCAGAGGTGTTGTGTTTTGACGCAATTCGCCCATGGGCGTAGATTGGCCAGCTCCTCTTTGATCAAATAAAATAATCCGATAATAGCTTGGGTCAAAATATTGACGGTGTTTAGGACATGTCCCACCTCCAGGGCCCCCATGAATAAAAAGAACAGGAACGCCATTCGGATTCCCGGATTGTTCCCAATAAATGGTATGAAGATCATCGACCGGCAGCATTCCAGATTCATAGGGTTCAATAGGAGGATAAAGATAAGACATATTTTACCTATAACAAAGTCAATCGTCGTTATGCTTGTGTATCAGATGTCGTCTCAGGAGTTACTGAAGGCACTTCAACAGAAGAAAAGGAAGCCGCAGATTCTGTCGTTGCTTCTGATGCTTTAAGCTTATTCTGTGTAAGCCAGTATGCGCGTTCTTTAATGCGTGCACTCTTACCAGTGCGTCCTCTGAGATAGTAAAGCTTTGCCCGGCGAACATCTCCAAATCTTACAACTTCTATATTAATAAGAGGAGAATAGAGAGGAAAAACACGCTCAACACCTTCACCAGAGGAAAGCTTCCGAACCGTAAAAGAAGAATTGAGAGCTGAATTTTTACGCCCAATACAAACTCCTTCAAAGGCTTGAACGCGCTTGCGATCTCCTTCAATAACGTTTACGAGAACCCGAAGGGTATCTCCTGGTGTAAAATCAGGAATTTTTTTATCTTTTGTGAGGTCTTCAATTGTACGTTGTTCAAGTTGTTCAATAATATTCATATTTTCACCTTTAAATTTAAATCTCTTATCCGTCCGTTTATACGTTGCTTAAGGACCACCCTTTTTCTTCATTGGGTCAAGGGTGGAAGACTCTTTTACAAACTTTAAATCAGGTCTTCTTTTGTTCGTAATCTCTTCAGACTGAAGACGCCGCCAAGAACGAATGGCTTCATGATGGCCTGATGTTAAAACGTCGGGTACAGAAATTCCTTTCCATAGAGAGGGTCTTGTGTAATGTGGATATTCCAAAAGGCCCTTTGTAAAACTTTCTTCACATAAAGAATCTTCTGTTCCTATAGCACCAGGAATGAGTCGAATGCAAGTCTCTAATACAACTTGAACCGCAACCTCCCCTCCGAAAAGCACATAGTCTCCAATGCTAAGTTCTTGAATTTTATAATAATCAAGGAATCTTTGGTCAATTCCTTCGTAGCGTCCACAAATAAAAATAATTTCAGAAGACTTGAGAAAGGTATGGGCTGTTTCTTGTTTAAAAACATCCCCCCGTGGAGATAGATAAAAAATAAGAGGATTTGGATTTTGGTTTTTTTTTAAAACAGATTCCAATGCATTTTCAAGAACATCGGGTCTTAATACCATTCCTGCGCCGCCTCCGAACGGGGTATCGTCGACACTTCGGTGACGATCAAAGGCAAAATCGCGAATATTGATAACATTCAAAGACCAATGCCCTGCTAAAAGGGCTTTTTGAGCTAAAGAAAACCCTAATGTTCCTGGGAACATCTCAGGAAAAAGCGTTAAGACGGTTACGTTCCAGGTCATGAGTCTTTAGGAGAATTGGAAGGATGTGCTAATGCTGAGGCTAGATAAAAGCTATCAATAACCAAAAATCCTTCTTCAGGGTGATTGGGATTTGGAGAAACTTCAGGCACAATTTCTTTCTGAAAGGGGACAAGAAGGGAGGTTCCATCATTAAGTAAAACATCAAGGATGTCTTGAGCGCCATGATTATAGATGTGAAGAAGTTTTCCAACAAGGGTGCGTTCTGTATTTAAGATAGAGCATCCCAAAAGGTCTCGTTGATAATATTCTTCTTCTGAGAGAGATTTGAATGCTTGACGTTTCGTATAAAGCTTAAGCCCCTTAAGAGCATCTGCTTCTGTTCGGTTATGAACATCCTTAAGACGTGCAAGAATATGTTTTGGCGTTATACTTAGGACATCAAAAAAGTATTCCTTTTTCGACGTGTCGAAAAGAGGGGAATATAATTTAAAATCATAAGGATCATCTAGAAAACATTGAATTTTGAAAGCGCCATGAATTCCATGCCCCCCCACGATCTGAGCGACATAAACAAGTTCTGAATCGAGGGAGGAGGAAAGCGTCATTTAAAAATCTCTTTTTAAGCTGCAGGTGTTGTTTCTGGGTCTTCAGAGGGAGCAGCAGATGCTTGTGCTTCTGCGATAGGCTCAGAAGGTTCTGCAAGCGTTTCTTCTGAAGAAGATTCTGAAGGTATTGATTCAACAGAAGCTTCTTCAGGAGCAGGAGCTGCAGGTGTTTCTTCCGTAACAGCAGGAGATTCTTCAGGGGCGGTAGTCTCGGACACAACGTCAGCAGGAGCGGCTTCAGAAACTTCTGGAGCAGGAGCTGCAGCAGCTTTTGCCTTCTCATCTTCAATACTTTGAAGACGGTCAGCTTCTTGCTTTAAACGTTCTTGTGCTTTTTTCTTAGGCTGGGCTTTTTGAATGCTCTGTTTTTGAGCAGGAACGGCAATAATCTTTGCTTCCCCTAAAAAGCGTGCGACACGATCCGTGGGTTGTGCTCCTACAGAAAGCCAATGCTGGATACGTTCTACTTCTAAGACAACACGAACAGGATTTGTTTTATCAAGCATTGGGTTATAGGTTCCAACTTTTTCAACGAAGCGTCCATCACGGGGAGCGTCTGCTTCAGCGACAACAATTCTATAAAAGGGACGTTGTTTTGCACCACCACGGGCAAGACGAATTTTTAAAGCCATTTTAAAATCCTTTCTTTAACAATTTATACAGCATAAATTTTTTGAATTCCTTTAAGGAGAGACAAAAAAATATCTTTAAATTCCCTTTTCTGTGTTTCTTTTCTCGAAACAGAGAGAAGGGATTTTTAACACATTTATCGGGAAAAAAGGCCCCCGATTCCTTGTCTTAAAAAACCTTTTTTACCAAGTTTCCCCATTCGTTTCATCATGGTTTCCATATCACGATATTGCTTTAAAAGCTTATTAATGTCTTGAATTGTTGTTCCTGATCCCGACGAAACCCTGCGTTTACGAGAGGCGTTTAAGATTCGTGGATCTCTTTTTTCTTGGGGGGTCATCGACGAAATAATTGCAAGTTGCCGTTTTAAAAACCGATCATCTAAGCCTGCTGTCTCAATTTTATCTTTCATTTTTCCAATTCCTGGGAGGAGACTCATGACGCCTGACATGCCCCCCATTTTTGAAATTTGTTTTAATTGAAGAGCCATATCATTGAGGTCAAAAGAACCTTTCTGCATTTTTTTTGCAAGGTCTTGAGCTTCTTGTTGATCAATGGTCTCCATCGCCTTTTCTACAAGGCTGACAACATCTCCCATACCTAAAATACGATTTGCAAGTCGATCAGGATGAAAAACTTCTAATTGATCAATTTTCTCACCCATTCCCAAAAATTTAATGGGAACATGTGCAATTGACCGCATCGATAAAGCAGCCCCTCCGCGTGCATCTCCATCGATGCGGGTTAAAATGAGACCTGTAAGACCAATTTTTTCCTGAAATGTTTTTGCAATATGAGCCGCATCTTGTCCCGTCATGGCATCTGCAATAAGAAGCGTTTCAAGAGGATTTGAGAGAGCCTTAATCTGAGAAATTTCATCCATTAACGCATTATCAATGTGAAGACGTCCTGCTGTGTCTAAGAGAAGAATGTCATATCCTTCCATTTTAGAGACTTTTAGGGCACGTTTTGTAATTTGAAGAGGAGATTCTGCAGGAATAATAGGAAGGGTTGCAACTTGAATGGATTTTCCCAAAACATCAAGTTGATGCTGTGCAGCGGGTCGATAAATATCTAAAGAGGCCATGAGCACTTTTTTATTATTTTTTTGTGACAGAATATGAGCAAGTTTAGCTGTTGTTGTTGTCTTTCCAGATCCTTGCAATCCCACCATTAAAATAACAACAGGAGGAGAGCCTGCTAAATTAAGCTCTTTATTATCAGAATCTAAAAGACGCACAAGATGATCATGCACAATCTTTATGACCATTTGAGAAGGATGAATGCTTTGGAGAACTTCTTGACCGATGGCTTCTTTCTTAACATCTTCAATAAAAGTCTTAACCACAGGTAGCGCAACGTCAGCTTCTAAAAGAGCAATGCGCACCTCTCGAAGAGCAGCTGTTACATCTGCTTCTGACAGTTTTCCATGCCGTTTTAATTTATCAAAGATAGATGTCAGACGATTACTTAAGTTCTCAAACACGTAAAAATCCAAAATAAAGAAAAACAAAAAGCCAGTGCGCGAGACTCGCGGACTGACTACCCCAAAATTTGTCCCAACTATAGAGAGCTTTTTGAAAAAGTCAAATATTTTTTGAAACGTGTTCAGAAGACCTTGACGACGTAGAGTAAAAAAGAAGAATCTGAGTAAAATTTATACAAGATATTTTGATGAGAGTTTCAGTAGAAGCTGTTTCGTAATTATTAACTGCAAGACATGTATTTGGAGCTTCTGATGGTGATAAAATTGTAGCAGTTGGAGGATTTTTTATTCAAACTCCTCATAAACTTTTACATAGATCCACTTTTTGGGGAATGTATGTAAAGCCAGAGGCAAGAGGGTAGTTGATAAAATCACTGAAACTGCATCAAAATATACAAATCAGATTCATTGTTCTGTCCTTGTAAATAATGAATCAGGTATTAGACTATACGAAAAATATGGTTTCAAAACTTATGGTACTGATCCTAGGCATCTTAAACTAGACGGTACATTTTATGATGAATATATGATGGTTCTAATGCTGAGCTAACTAACAAATATCTGAGATAGGTTCAGTAAAAAATAAAGGATAGAAATTATGAAAAGAGTTCTTCTCTTACTGAGATATGTTGGGTGCATTTATTTAATTTTTCTTTTGGGGATGAGGGGATGGGAAATATGACAGATATTTTTAATTTAAATGGCAAGACGGCTCTTATAACAGGAGCCTCTAGTGGGCTTGGAAAACAATTTGCAAAAACACTTGCGAGTGCCGGGGCAAAGGTTATTTTAGCAGCTCGTCGAACAGATCTTCTTGAAGAGATCGTAAAAGATATTCAGGCTCAAGGATATCAAGCGCGGGCGATCACACTTGATGTGAAAGATCAAAAGTCGGTAAAGGAAGCTATCCAATTTCTAACAAGCCAGGGAGAGAAAATAGATATTCTTATAAACAACGCAGGGATCGCAGGCTTTACGCCTGTGTTTGCAGATAAAGACGCCCAGGTCTTTGAGGATATTATGAACACGAATGTGCTAGGCATCTGGTATATGACGAAAGAGGTTGCAACCCATATGAAAGAAAAGAAGATCGAGGGATCCATTATTAACATTGCCAGTATCTACGGGATGAACAAATTGGAAACCCAACAAACAGCCTATTGTGCATCCAAGGCAGCGGTTATTCAAATGACGAAGGCCCTGGTCGGAGAATTGTCACCTTATAACATTCGTATTAACTGCATTGCACCGGGATATGTTTTAACGCCGATGGTTCCAAAATGGGTAGAAAAGAAGCATGAAGATAAACAGATAAGTGGAACCATTCCTCAAAACTTCTTGGCGACGCCTAAAGATTTGGATGGTCTTCTTCTTTATTTAGCATCAAATAAGGCATCGACATATATGACGGGATCCTGTATCACCATCGATGGAGGGAGCTCATGGGGAGGATAGAATTTTATAGAAAGGCACTCGGCTAATTTGGAAAATAGAGAAGGAAGAAACATTTAAAATGGATTAACACATAAAATATATGGCAATCATAAATGACAGATAAAATAACGCTTTTTTGGTTTAGACAGGATCTCAGGATTTCAGACAACCCTGGACTTTTTGAAGCGGCCAAGAGGGGGCCTGTTATGCCTATTTATATTTTGGAGGAGGACATACTTAATTCCTTTAAGAGGGGAAGTGCCAGTAAGTGGTGGTTAAATCAATCCTTAGCGATGCTTAATAAGGCTTTGAATAACAATTTAAATCTTTATAAAGGAAATCCTAAAGATCTTCTTCTTGAAATAATTCAAAAAAATTATATTGAGGCTGTTTTTTGGAATACATGTTTTACACCTTGGCATCTTAAAAAGGATGATGAAATTATCGCATGTTTAGAAGGTAAGGGAATAAAATCATATTGTTTTAACGCTTCTTTGCTTTGGGATCCTTCAAAAATTTTAAAAAAAGAAGGTTCTTTCTATAAAGTTTTCACACCTTTTTATCAACAGGGATGTCTTAGGTCTCTTTCTCCAAGATATCCTCTTCCAACGCCTGAAAAATTGATTTTGATAAAAGATAATGTCAATCCAACAACACTTTCTGATCTTAATCTTCTTACTTCTAAGAAATGGTATCAATCTTTAGCGCTTCATTGGAAAGTCGGTGAAAAAGCCGCTCAGAATAAACTGGAAAGTTTCCTAGATCAAGGTTTGCAAGGGTACAAAGAAGGAAGAAATTACCCAGCTCAATTTCATACATCAAGACTTTCTCCATATTTGCACTTTGGAGAAATTTCTCCAAACCAAGTGTGGCACGCAATTCAGTCTAAAAACCTTTATCCTGGACTTGAAAAAGATGTTGAGAGCTTTTTAAGGGAATTGGGTTGGCGAGAGTTTTCTTCCTATTTGCTTTATCATTTTCCAACTTTGCCCGATGAAAATTTTCAAAGTAAGTTTAATGATTTTCCTTGGGAAGAAAATAAATCACTTCTAAAAGCTTGGCAAAAAGGTCAAACGGGATATCCTCTAGTAGATGCTGGAATGAGAGAACTCTGGCAAACAGGCTATATGCATAATCGGGTGCGGATGGTCGTTGCTTCTTTTTTGGTTAAAAATCTTCTTTTGCATTGGCGTTATGGAGCAGACTGGTTTTGGGACTGTTTAATCGATGCTGATCTTGCAAATAATAGTGCCAGCTGGCAATGGGTTGCTGGATCTGGAGCGGATGCAAGTCCTTACTTTAGAATTTTTAATCCTGTTCTTCAGGGGAAAAAATTTGATCCTAAAGGAGAGTATACCTGTCAATATGTTCCAGAGCTCAAGAGTTTACCAAAAAAATACTTGTTTAATCCTTGGGATGCACCTGCAGAGATTTTAAAATCTGCCGGTGTTGTTTTAGGTCAAAATTATCCTTATCCTATTGTCGATTTAAAACAGTCTCGGTTAAGGGCGCTTAAAGCTTTTAAGATGATTTCAAAATAATCTTTCTCTTTCATTTAAGAAATGATAACTCCTTAAAAAATGCTGGATAAAGTATAAGGGCGAACGTGTGAATAATTCAGTCGAAAAAAAATATGATGTTGTTGTGATTGGAGCAGGTGCAGCAGGGTTAATGGCAGCAGCAACAGCTGGCCAACGAGGGCGTAGGGTTATTCTTCTTGAACATACTTCTAAAATTGGGGAAAAAATTCGTATTTCGGGAGGTGGACGCAGTAATTTTACCAATCTTAATGCCTCTCCTTCTACTTATATTTGTCGCAATAAACACTTTATCAAAGCAGCTTTGGCGCGTTATACGCAACATGATTTTATTAAACTCGTTGAGTCTTATAATATTGCCTACCATGAAAAGACATTGGGACAATTATTTTGTGATGGGTCCTCTAAGCAAATTATAAACATGATGGTAACGGAATGTCATAAAGGAAGCGTTGAGATTCTTCTTAAGTGTTCTGTTCTTCAGATTGAGAAGAAAGAGAACTTTCATATTCACACAACAGAAAATACAATTGAAGCCGATTCAGTTATTATTGCAACAGGGGGGCTTTCGATTCCAGCAATCGGCGCAACAGATTTTGGATATCAGATTGCACGGCAATTTGGACTGAAGGTTTTAGTAACAAAACCAGGTTTAGTTCCTTTAAAAGTTGAAGGAGAAATGCGAGAAGTATTTTCTAAACTGAGTGGTATTTCTCTTGATGCTCTTGTCTCTTATGAGGATATAAATTTTAGAGAAAATATTCTCTTTACCCATCGAGGACTTAGTGGGCCTGCAATTTTACAAATCTCCTCCTATATGAAAAAATTCCATCGTGAAGAAATTACGATCAATTTATTGCCCACCTTAGATTTAAAAAAGGAATTTTTAAGCCATAAAAATAGCCTCCAAACAGGAGCTAATTTTTTAAAAACTTTTTTCCCGAATCGGTTTGTGGAAGAAATGGTCCTTTCATCAGATTGTGATCAAAGAATGACAGACCTTAAAAAGAATACCTTACTTGCGCTTGCAGATCATCTTCATAACTTTAAAGTTATTATTGAGGGAAGCGAAGGATATCAAAAAGCTGAGGTAACGGAAGGGGGGATTGATACAGATGAATTGTCTTCAAAAACCATGATGACCCACAAAGTTCCAGGATTATTTTTTATAGGTGAGGTGGTTGATGTGACAGGATGGCTTGGGGGATATAATTTCCAGTGGGCCTGGTCTTCTGGATACTCTGCGGGGCTTTATTGTTAAGAATGCAATAAAAGCAATAAAGATTTAAAATAAAGTTGAGCCAAAAATAAATAATCTTTTATGTTGAAAGATAAGAAGATACATGTCTCTTATCCTCGCGCTCTTAGAATGCGTCCTTTTTGACGGTTCCAATCACGTTCTTTTTCGGTTGCACGTTTATCTGCTTTTTTCTTTCCTTCAACAAGCCCAAGTTCAACTTTAGCCCGCCCTTTTTCATTAAAATAGAGTGAGAGAGGAACGAGTGTCATTCCTTGTCGGCGGATGGCTGCAATTATTTTATTAATTTGACGTTTTTTTACAAGAAGTTTTCGTGGCCTTTTAGGGGCATGCCCAAAATGTTTTGCTTGCGGGCATTCTGAAATAAACATATTGAGGAGATAAAGCTCTTCGTTGTCATGGGTAACATAGGAATCTTCAATATTGGACTTTCCATGGCGTAAAGATTTGACCTCACTTCCCATGAGGATAATACCTGCTTCAAATCGCTCGGTAATAAAAAAATTATGGCGGGCTTTGCGATTTTGGGCAATAATCTTGGAGGCAGAATTTGTTTTGCTCATATGAATCAAGAACTCTAGGTTAAAAGATGATTTTAAAGCTTATGGTAAATCGAATAGGACTTCAAGACGTTGTTCTCAAAAAATGCCTCTCTCTATGTTTTTTTTGGGGGGCCGTATATTTTCTTTTTTTCTTCCATGATTTGCATGCACAAGGAACATTAAGAGAAAAAAAAAGTGGTCGCCCTTCATGTTCTCTTGCTTTAAAAGATATAAACTTAGGAAAAAAGGTATCTCAAAGTCTTCCAAAAGAATGTGTGCTCGTTCATAAAATTTTTTTGTGGCAGAAATATCGAAAAGATCCTCCAGAAGCTTCTTTTTCTGAGATTGTGGACTTTATAAATCAAAATCCAACCTGGCCTAACCATCTTTTAAAAAAGAGAGCGGAAAAAGCACTGAATGACCAAACACCTGCAGGTGATATTATAAAATGGTTTTCGAAAAATGCTCCTCTCACCGCGAAAGGAGGATATTATTATGCGTGTGCATTAGAATCTCAAAAAACACTGAGAAAAAATCAAAAAGGACTTTTGCCGGCCCTTGTCCAAAAAATTTGGCATTCTTTTGATTTTGAAGAAAAAAAACTTGAAACAAAATTTTTGAAACGGTTTAGGAAATTTCTTGGAGAAAAAGACCATTTAGAAAGGCTAAATCGTTTAATTGTGGAAGAAAAAGAGCATGAAATTCCTCAAATGAAAAAGTTTCTTGGTGGGCATCATCATAAATTAATTGATGTTCGTTTGGCCTTTTTAAAAAATGTTAAAGTAGGAGAATTGCTCTTTAAGAAATTGCCAACTCATTTGAAAACAATTCCGGGCCTGATTCACGACCGTATTAAGTTCCTGATTAAAGAAGAGCGTTATGAAGAAGTGTATCCTCTTTTAAAACAAAATCTTAAATCTCTTTTTCTATCAGCATCTCTTTGGAAAGAGCGGCATATTTTTGTAAGGGATGCTTTTCGAGATGGTTGGCATGGAAGAGAGATTTATCAAGCGCTTTTATCCCATGGTCTTGAATCTGGAGGCGATTTTTCAGATGCAGAATTTTTACTTGGATTTGTAGCTCTAACGTCTTTAAAAAAACCAAAAGTTGCTTTGAACCATTTTGAGAAAATTTATGCAGGTGTCGAAAGACCCATCTCGAAAACACGTGCCGCATATTGGGCAGGTCGGGCGGCAGAAGCTGCTGGAGAAAAGGCATTAGCGGTCAAATGGTACCAGAAGGCGGCAAAGCATCCAACGCTCTTTTATGGACAAGAAGCACTCATAAAACTTAAAAAACCCCTTTCTCTTAAACTTCTTAACCATTTTCCAATTTCACCTCAAAAGCGAAAATCTTTGGAAGCACAAGATCTTATGAAAGCGATAACACTTTTAAAAGAGAATGGCCTTGAGAATTATCTTCCTTTATTTTTAGAACATGCTGCAGAAAATGCAAAAAACCCAGAAGAACGTGCTTTTATTCTTGAGCTTACCAACAAAGTAGCTCCCCATCTTTGTGTCCCAATCACGCGTGTTCTTGTTCAAAGAGGAGATGTGTTATTGAAGCCAGCATATCCTCTTATTGCAATTGAAAACTCTCTTTTTGGAGAGTATTTTAAGCCAACTCATAAAGCTTTTGCGCTTTCTATTATTCGAAAAGAAAGTTCTTTTAATGAAGGACTTGTGAGCTCGAAAGGAGCAACAGGACTCATGCAAATTAAACCAGAAACAGCTCAAGATCTCATTTCTAAAAATAAGCTTAATTTTTCAGGAGACATGGACAGATGCCTTAAGGATCCAAAGAAGAATCTAAAATTGGGATGTACATATCTTGATAATTTATTTGAATTATTTGATGGGTCTTTATATCTTGTTGCCGCAGCTTATAATGCAGGTCCCGGAACGCTTGAAAAATGGCTTGAAAGATATGGAGATCCACGGGAAAAAGGAAGTGATATTGTGGCTTGGATTGAATCTCTTCCCTATGGAGAGACACGTAATTACATTCATCGTGTGATTGAAGCAACGCGCGTGTATCAAGAACATTTTAAAAGCATACAAAAGAGACCTAAAGAGATTTCAAAATGATGATTCTTTTTCTCTTTTTGAAGAAAAGGAAGCTCATTTAATATTCAAAGGATGATGCTTTAAAAGTTCTTGAAGAATGTAAATTCGGATAAAACTTGATAAATTTGCGGAGGAATGGCTTTTTAAAAGCTCTTCCTCAATGTCAGAAATGAGGGTGGAGACAGCTTTTTTTTGAATTTTTGCAAAATGATTCAAGGCCTCCCAAAAAAGGGGCTCCAAAGAAATACTGGTTCGATGCCCCTTTAAGGTTACAGAATACTTTTGAATAAAAGGAGTCATGAAATTTTAACTCCAATTAGAGTTATTTTTTCTTGCGAAAAGCATCAAGTGTAATAACTTTCCCCTCTTGAGAAGCCTCTTTTTGAGAAGAATCGATGGATTCTATTTTTTCTTTTTTTCCTTTTTTAGGCTTTACAATTTCCTTTTGTTCTATTTCTTCTGGTTCTTCTTCAATTTCAACAGGATCAAATTGAAGGCTAAATTTAACAGAAGGATCCGAAAACCCAATGATGGCAGCGTAGGGAATAACCAGCTTTTCTTTAATATTACTGAAGCTTAAAGTAACGGAGAAAGAGTGTTCTCTTACATGAAGATCCCAAAACTGATGTTGTAAGACAATGGTGACACTTTCTGGATAACGCTCTTTAAGATACTCAGACATTTCAACACCTGGAAAATAGGTTTGAAATGTAATATAAAAGTGGTGATTGCCAGGAAATCCGGTTTTTTCAACTTGTTTCAGAGCGTCATGCATCACCGAACGTAAAGCATTTTGAACAATGTCTTCATAAGGAATGGTCGATAATTCTTTTGTCATGGGACTCCTAAGATAAAATAGAGGGTTCGGATGAAAATATACGCCTTAAAAAGGCATTAATTTTTTATAGTAAGGCGCTCGAAAACTCTTTTTTTAAAGAAGGAATGAGAGCGCCAATTTTTAAAGTTAGGCTGAAGAACTCATAATTCTACTCGGAAAATAAATTTAGTCAACATTCTATTTTTTTGTCGCTAGCACCCGATATGTCCAATATAAATAGAGCACGATATGTCCAATATAAATAGAGCACGATTTGTCCGATTTATATACTTCCCTGTCTAGACAGAGAGGTATATAAAATATTGCTCATCTCCAAATACTTTTAGGGCGCTTTCCGTATTGCCCACAAGATGCTTTCCTCTTATTGACAGATGAAAAGGTCCATTATATGGTGAATTTGTTTAAAGTTTTTAGTAATTTTTTTGGCAGAGTTTTATAGATTAGGGTTACAAGCCACCCCTTTTAAAGGTTTAAAATGAGAGCAGCTTTTCCATCTCTTCGTTTAAGGCGATTACGCCAAAATCCAGCGATAAGAGCTCTGATTCGAGAAACCGAATTAAATCTGCGGGATCTTGTTCTTCCTCTTTTTATTAAAAGAGAGATAGGTGAAAAGCACCCGGTTGCTTCCATGCCAGGGCATTTCCAAATTCCCTTAAGCCTTTTAGATCAAGAGATAAAAGAAATTAAAGATCTGGGAATTTCAACGATTATGCTCTTTGGTGTCCCAAATTCTAAAGATGAATTTGGCTTGGATTCATACTCAGACCAAGGCATTATGCAAAAAGCGATACGAAAAGTTCGCGCTATAGATTCTGATCTTTTAATTATGTCTGATATTTGTTTCTGTCAGTATACAGATCATGGACACTGCGGCATTTTAAGTGATCATACAGGCAAAATTGATCTTCATAATGACAAAACCCTAGAGCTTCTTGTGCGTCAGGCTGTGAGTCATGCGCAAGCAGGAAGTAATGTCTTATGTCCCAGTGGTATGGCTGATGGTGCTGTCGGGGCAATACGTCAAGCTTTAGATCTTGCAGGATTTGAACATGTTGCCATTTTAAGCCATGCCGTGAAATATGCCTCTTCTTTATATGGGCCTTTTCGTTTTGCAACAGAGGGAGCCCCTTCTTTTGGGGATAGAAAAACCTATCAAATGGATCCCGCCAATGCGGCAGAAGCACTTGGTGAAGCTCATTCGGATGTTCGTGAAGGCGCAGATATGTTGATGGTAAAGCCCGCACATGCTTATTTGGATGTTATTTATCGCATAAAACAAGCCTATCCTTATATTCCTCTTGGAGCGTATCATACCAGTGGAGAATTCGGAATGTTAAAAGCAGCTTCTGAAAAAGGATGGTGTGATGAAAGAAAGGCTGTTATGGAAATATTGACGTCTATTCGTCGTGCAGGCGCTGATTTTATTGTTTCTTACTACACAAAAGAAGTTGCTGAATGGGGTATTTTACCCCGTTAACTAAAAAACAAGACTTGTACCTTTTGGGAATCATGGTATAAAGCCTTGTATTTAAGTATTCGTTTGTAGGATGAAAGAGGAGAAATCGGATGTCTTCTGAAAAAGAGTCAAAACCTTTTCTAATAGATGCAAAAGCTGTTAGGACATTAGCGCGTATTTTAAATGAAACCAATCTTTCTGAAATCGAATATGAACTTGATTCAGGTCGTATAAAGGTTGTTCGTACGGGGGCCTCTCAGATAACTCAAATTCCGTCTTATTCTTCCCCACACCATGTTTCCATTTCTCCTTCTTCTGTTCCTGAGCCTTCTGAAAATCTTTCCATTCCTCCGTCTCACGAGACAGATTGGTCAACACATCCCGGTGTTTTAAAATCACCTCTCGTTGGGACGGCTTATTTATCTTCTCAACCGGGAGCTGACCCTTTTATAAAAGAAGGAGACCAGGTTCCCGAAGGACATACGCTTCTTATTTTAGAAGCAATGAAGGTCATGAATCCCATTCGCGCTCCAAAATCAGGGAAAATTTTAAAAATACTTGTTCAAAATGCGCAGCCTGTTGAATTTGGAGAACCTTTGGTTGTGATTGAATAAGTTATATGCGCTCGCGCATTCTTTATGAGCCGTAAATGTCAGGAAAGCCCATGTTTAAAAAAATTCTCATTGCAAATCGAGGTGAAATCGCGCTGCGTATCCATAGAGCTTGTAAGGATATGGGAATTAAAACAGTTGCTGTTCATTCAACAGCAGATAACCAAGCAATGCATGTAAGATTAGCAGATGAGAGTGTTTGTATTGGCCCTCCCATGTCTAAGGAAAGTTATCTTAATATTAAGGCAATTTTGTCAGCTGCTGAAATCACAGGAAGTGATGCCATCCATCCAGGGGTTGGATTTCTTTCTGAAAATGCAGCATTTGCGTCTATGGTCGAAGAACATGGATTTACTTTTATTGGGCCAACATCTGATCACATAAAAATGATGGGAGATAAAATTACGGCAAAAGAAGCTGTTTTAGCTGTGGGGATTCCTGTTGTCCCAGGCTCAGCCGGGGCCCTTGAAAATAATGAGCAAGCGGCTTTATTGGCTCAAAAAATGGGTTTTCCTGTTTTGATTAAAGCTGCGGCTGGAGGCGGTGGAAAAGGAATGCGTGTGTCGTATAATCTTGAAGATCTTGAAGAAGCTCTAACGCAAGCGCGGGGGGAAGCGCGGGCTTCTTTTGGAAGCGACGAGGTCTTTTTAGAAAAGTATCTTGAACATCCACGTCATATAGAGGTTCAAGTTATTGCAGATACCCATGGAAATGTTGTTCACTTGGGGGAACGTGATTGTTCTATCCAAAGACGCCATCAAAAAGTGTGGGAAGAGGCACCTTCACCCGCCATTAGCGCAAGCCAGAGGATGGAATTGGGTAAAATTGTGACGAAAGCGATTAAAAAATTGGGATATCGCGGCGTTGGAACACTTGAGTTTTTATATGAAAATGGCGAATTTTATTTCATTGAAATGAATACACGCTTGCAAGTTGAGCACCCTATTAGTGAGTATATCACGGGTGTGGATCTTGTTAAGGAGCAAATACGTGTTGCTGCAGGATTACCTCTTTCTTTCACGCAAGAAGATATAATGTTCAAAGGACATGCGATTGAATGTCGGATAAATGCAGAAAATTCTGAGACATTTATGCCAAGTCCCGGGAAAATCCTTGAGTATCATGCGCCAGCAGGACCTTTTGTGAGAATTGAAAGTGGTCTTTATGCTGGATATCAAGTTCCTCCTTATTATGATAGCCTTGTGTCAAAGTTGATTGTCTATGGAGAAACACGTGAAGAATGTATTCGCCGTTTAAACCGAATTATAGGGGAATATGTGATCCATGGAATTGACACGACCCTTCCACTTCATAAGAAACTTACGGAAAATATAGATATCCAGAATGGAAATTATGATATTCATTGGCTTGAAGATGTATTTTTTAAAGGCCTTGAAAAAAAATGAAAAAAGCCCTTTTCATTTTTTCTTTTTAAGTCCCACAACTTGCTGGAGATCTTGTAAAAGAGTTTCAATAATTTTCATAAGGTCTTTATGCTCATTGGGAAAATAAATACATTTATTCAATTGAAACGTTCTTTTTATAAAAAGAGAATTTCCTTTTAGCTGGTAGTCACTCCGATAAAGCCCTGCAGAATTTTCAACATGTTTTGAAAGAGGAAGATGAAAAACATCCATTGCATCTGAGAGAAGAAGCTCAGAAGACCAATGATTTTTTCCTGCTATAAGAATAAGAGGATAAAGGCGTGGTTTAAGTGTAAAAATGCTTCTCATAAAAGGAAGCGCAAGACGCAAATCAAGCCCATAAGGAATTTGAAAGAATATTTCTTGAGGGAAAGTTATAATTTTAGGAGAGACCCATTCACCAGAGGCGATACAGTTTTCATCAAGTTTATAGGCGTTGTCAGAGTTGAAGATACCTGCTCCGCCTTCTGGGGTTAACTGAAGAATCGAAGAAGCACGTTCTTCAGGATTATCCGTTAACCTTGAGAAGAAAGCACGAAGATCTGTTGCGCTTGGGCCAGTTGTATCTATGGTATTCGCTCCTTCAAAAACCCCTGAATCTAGGAGTTTTAGTTTTGAAAAAACACGGTAAACATTTTTGGAAGATGTAAGCGGCGGTGTTCTTGTGACTTTCCCAGTTGCTTTTTGGTGATCATTTTGTTTGGGAATGGCAAGAACAACAAATTTATCATAAAGGCTTGGTGTTAAAACCCCAAAGGATTGGAAGCGAACCGTGGGATCAGCATAAATATTATATTTAGGCAGATAAATAATGATATGGTCAAAATAAGAAGCAACAGGAACATTTGGGTAAGTTGTCGATGAAGAGGAGTTAATGAGGGCACCATATGCATCTATTCCTTGCGCTTTTAAGAGAGCTTGCATCAAAAAAACTTGATCTTTACAATCGCCATATTTATTTTTTAAAATTTCTGGAAGAGGGTGGGGCACCACGGGACCTTTTGGATCAAGATAAACAGCAACATACGTAATATTTTGAGCTACCCAATTGTATATTTTTTGAGCAGCCTCTAAATCTTTTGACGTTCCTACAATTTTATTCGAAAGCTCCTGAATGTCTGGGGTTATAATCATAAGATTTTCACTTTGTTCTGCATAAATACGTCCACATGTTTCCCAATCTGGTAATGTAGATGCATAAAAGGCTGGCACAAGATCATCAGGAGAGATCATTGATGGTTCACTGTCATGCGCTTTACTATTGTGAAGTGTGGCTTTAAGAATATGTTTATGTGTTTTGGGATCCTCAATATCTTCGTAAGGAAAATTTCTTGCTTCAGCTGCTTGAAGAAAAAACATTTCTTTGGAGGGAGCCTCTATCATAATTTCCATAAAATCAGTTGGAAAAAAGAAATCTGGCTTCATTTCAGTGGAGAATCCCCAAGCTCCAAAATTTTTGATTAAAAATTCAAGCGTAAAGTTAATGCGGCTGCCGACACATAATTGAGGAAACAAAAGAGTGGTTGTAACGGTGTTGGAAAATCCAGGGGCTGTTTGGCTCGTGGGGGATGGTCTTGTAAAAATGTTTTCTTGGGGAAGAATAATTTTAGTTCCGTCCGGCTGCAAAACAAAAGCTTCTTTAATATTTAACGTCCGCATCTGAGGATCATATTCAGTGGGAATTTGTGTTGCCAATTCAATACCTTCAGGAGTTGAAATATCAATTTCAACATGGATAATTTGCTTTCCCGTTAAATCTGGGTTGAGCGTAATTTTATTTTTTTGAACATGATATGAAAAGGCAGGACTTTTTGCCTCACAAAAAAAAGGAGATAAGAATAAAAAAATAAATGTGATGATAAAAAGAGAGAAAAAGTTTTTCATGGCTGTTCTTCTTTCATAGAAATTTTAAAATAAGCACCTCACATCATTAGGAAGGTTGCTTCTATAAGTCAAGAACAGGAATTTCTAGGAGCTGCTCAAATTTTAGAAAAGGGGTTTTTTTTATAAATATACCTAAAAAATAAAATTTAAAATCACAATAAAAAGAAAAAAAGATATTTTAAGAGCTTCATTTTAGAGTTTCTTTTCGTTATGATGAAGTCGAAAATTCTCTTTATGGAATTTTAAAGACGATAATAAGAGGATTATATATTTATAGGGATAAGGATTAAATCTGTGCTCGGTATTATTCTTGTTACGCATGGAAAACTTGGGGAAGCTCTTTATGAGACACTTACGCATATTATGGGCCCCCAATCTCATATTGCTGTTTTATCTGTCGATTCAGAAAATTCAGTGGCAGACTATCCTGGCAAAATACTCTCGCTTATCGAGTCTGTGGATCAAGAGAAAGGTGTTATCCTTTTAACTGATATGTTTGGAGGCACTCCTTCAAATCTTGCTATTTCTGCTTTAAGCTGTGATAGGCCTCTTGAGGTCATTGCAGGTGTTAATTTACCACTTTTTATTAAGCTTGTGGAAATAAGAGGAAATACGTCTCTTGAAGATGCTGTTTTAATTGCCCAAGAAGCGGGACGTAAGTACATTCATAGTGCTTCATCTCTTTTAAAGAATTAAACTTTCTATGATGTTAAAGTTTGCATATAATGAATAATCAATTATTTACTCAGTTTGTAACAGAATCTATTGAAATTAAAAATCAAAAAGGGTTGCATTCGCGCGCAGCTGCAAAATTTGTAAAAGTTGCTAATGCATTTAAAGCAGAAACATTTGTTCAGAAAGATGATTTAATTGTTTCTGCACACTCAATTATAGATCTTTTAATGTTAACAGCGGGAAAAGGAACAAAGCTCGTTTTAAAAAGTTCTGGAAGCGAAGCACGAGAAGCTTTGAAGGCGCTTAAAAATCTTGTTCTTGAAAAATTTCAAGAAGATTAAATTTTGATTTCTAATGATTGGATAAAGGATGGCATTATATTTATTAGGTCTTTGGGGAGGGATAGCAGCGTGTTGTTCTTTTCTTTTGACAAAATTTATGATTCGAATCAACATTCAAGATGTTCCCAACAATCGTTCTTCCCATCTAAAAGTAACTCCAAAATCCGGAGGTATTGCCGTTGCGGTGCCCTTTTTAGGAGCTCTTTTTCTTTATAATACTTTTTTTGCTTTTTCTCTTCCTTTTGTTATCCCCATACTGATTGCTTCAATTATTATTGTGATTATGGGGATTTGGGACGATATGAAAGGATTATCTTGGCGTGTCCGCCTCGGTTTTCAAGGAGGAGTTGCTCTTTTTATAGTGGGGTTAGGTCTTTATTTTAAAACGCTGTTTCTTCCTTATTTTGGGATTGTCCCATTAGGAATTTGGGGAGGGGTACTTTCTGGGTTGGGAATGGTTGCTTTTATGAATTTCTATAATTTTATGGATGGGCTTAATGGACTTACAATTGGTTCAACACTTATTGGACTTTTCTTTTATGGAATTATCATTCTTTGTTTAAATTTTGAAAATCAAAGTAGTTTAACATTTTTTTGTATTTTCTTTTTAATTCTAACGCTTCTTCCTGTTTTCTTTTTTAATTTTCCACATGGGAAGATTTTTTTAGGGGATGCAGGAAGTCAATTTTTAGGACTTATTCTTTTTTTAATAGGGGTTATTGGAACATCTGAATTTCCAGAAACTTTTCAAGAAAATGGCCAAGAGATGGCGGGTATATCTCCTTTTTTAATTCCTCTTCTATTTTTCAATTTTATTTTTGACGGCTTGTTGACTTTAATTTTGCGCGCTTTGCGAGGTCGAAAAATTTGGGAAGCTGATCGAAATCATCTTTTTCATATGCTTCTCGATAAAGAGATATCTGCTCAAGGCGTTTCCTATATTCATTTTGTTTTTTTTATAATCCAAGGAATTGTTGCCTTTTATTTTACATTTTATGTACCTTTAAGATTTTTTATAGGAGGCATTGGACTCATTTTTATTCTTTATATATTCTATGCTTATTGGCTCTTACAAAAGCCTCAGTTAAAAAGAGATTTCCATGCGTGAGATTATTTTGGATACAGAATCAACAGGCCTTGATCCTGAAAAAGGACATCGGCTTATTGAAATTGGATGTGTCGAGTTTGTAAATAGGCTCCCAACTGGAAAAGTTTTTCATACGTATCTTAACCCTGAAAGAGATGTCCCTGAAGAAGCTTTTCGTATTCATAAACTTTCAACCGAATTTTTAAAAGACAAACCCCTTTTTTCTGAAATTTACAAAGATTTTTTAGTTTTTTTGGGGGAAGATCCGCTCGTCATACATAATGCAAGCTTTGATTTAAAATTTATTAACGCTGAACTTCAGCGCATGAACCTTCCTTTTATTCCTCTTTCGCGTGCGACAGACACAGTTCTTTTGGCGCGTAAAAAATTCCCGGGGTCTCCTGCAAATCTGGATGCTCTTTGTGCACGATTTAAAATTAATATTTCACAAAGATCTTCTCAAGGTCATGGTGCTCTCTTAGACGCACAGCTTCTTTCTAAAGTTTATATTGAACTTTTAGGAGGAAGACAAATTGAGTTATCCATTGGAAAAGAAAAGGAAAGAGAGAAAGAAAGTGCGGTTTTCTTAAAGAATGAACAAATGGTTATTCTTCCTCCTCGACCCCATGAACCAACACTTGAGGAAATTGCACGTCATAAGGAGTTATGTAAAAAACTCAAAAACCCCTTATGGAATTTGTTTAACGCTTAGAATTGAATTTTCTAAAAAGGATTTTTGATGATTTCTGAAGAGTATCTTAAGCTTTGCTTGGATAAAATTCCTTCTCCCTTTGATCAAAAAGATAAAGGGCTTCTAGAGTCAGGATGTGTTGAATCTTTAAAAATAGAAGATTTTAAAATTATTTGTGTCCTTTTTGTGCCACCTATAATGGAAGATAAACAAAAAAAAATTGATTCTCTGGTGAGCATTGTTAAAAAATGTCTTGAGACTCAAGCCCCTAAGTATGAAGTTTTCGTCATTACAACGAATGAACGTTCTTTAAAATCACCTTTAAAGCCTTGGGGTGTTCGGGAGGTTCACAATATTATTGCTGTTGCCTCTGGAAAAGGAGGGGTGGGAAAATCAACGATTGCTCTTAATCTTGCAATGGGCTTAAAAAATTTAGGTCTTAAGGTTGGTATTCTAGATGCAGATGTCTATGGTCCTTCGCTTCCCCATCTTTTCAATGTATATGAAAAACCACTGATGTATGAAGGCAAAAAATTTAAGCCTATTTTGAAAGAAGGATTGTCACTCATGTCCATGGGATTTTTGATGGATATGGAAGCTCCTCTTATTTGGAGAGGGCCTATGATTCAAGGCGTTATTACCCAACTTTTAACAGATGTTGATTGGGGAAATTTAGACGTTTTAGTGGTTGATTTGCCTCCAGGAACGGGAGATGTGCAACTGACGTTAGCTCAAAAAGTCCCACTTTCTGGAGCGGTCATTGTCTCAACGCCACAGGATATTGCTCTTCTTGATGCGCGCAAAGCCATGGGCATGTTTGAGAAATTAGAAGTTCCTATTCTCGGCGTGATTGAAAATATGAGTTTATTTATCTGTCCAAATTGTCATCATGGAACAGCCATATTTTCCCATGGGGGGGCACGGCAAGAAGCTGAAAAACGAAAACTTCCTTTTTTAGGAGAAATTGAATTGAGCTTAAAAATTAGAGAAGCTTCTGATTTAGGACTTCCTTTGAGCCAGGAGGAGGGGATTGCTTCTTCTTTTTTTCATATGGCTCAAAAGGTAAAATATCAGTTAGACAGACTTCATTTGAAACAAAATTAAAAGATAAGGTATGAAAATGAAATATTTTTTTAAAAAAGCAGGTTTTTGGAAAACTATTGTTTTCTTAAGTCTTGTGTCTCATCATATCACAGCTTTTGAAGGTGAAGAGGAATGGCAAGAAAGAGAGGGATTTCAGAGCATGCGGGTTTTGATTTCTGGATATGGAATTGCGGGAAAAACAATGGCAAATGTTTTTTTTAGAGCAGGTATTTGTCCAGATATTATTGAAAGAGATCAAAAAGAAAGTTTGAAAGAAGGAACAGGGATTGCGCTTCCTGCAAATGCAGTTTGGGCACTTCGAAAGTTGGGTTTTGAGAAAGAATTAAATGAAAGAGCTATGAGAATTAATAATATGTCTTTTTCAAAACCTGATGGAGAGATATTAACGACCCGATCTGTCTCAGATATTCATCCAGAAGGCATCCCTTTTATGGCTCTTCATCGAAAGTCTTTATCGGAAATGTTAGAATTTCCGATTTCTCATCTTCCTGTTTCCTATAAGACAACAGTTACAAAATTAGAAGAAAAAGAGCGTGAAGTTGTGGTCACCTTTAACACAGGGATAACAAAAACATATGATCTTGTAATTGGGGCAGATGGAATTCATTCTCAAATTCGATCCCTCCTTTATCCGCAGGCTTTGCACCCTATTTACCAAGGCATTTTTACATGGCGAACGGTTGTTGATTTAGAAGAAGGTCCTCAGAATCCTGTTTACATGATGGGAGCTAATACCTTTTTTCTTATTTATCCCATTGGAAAAGAGGGAGAGTATTATATTTATGCCCATCAAATGCGCGAAAAAAGAGAAAGAGAGACTCCTGAAAAAGAAGCTGCAACTTTTTTAGAAATTTTTAGAACTTATGGTGGTGATGTTCCTCGTATTCTGAAGAAAATTCATCCTCAAGATATTGTCACAGGGTTTATTGAAAATGTTTCAGAGGTATTGTGGGGAGAAGGGCGTGTTGTGCTTATGGGGGATGCCGCACATGCCTGTGCTCCTGGGCTCCAGCAAGGAGGAGCACAAACAATTGAAGATGGATTTGTTTGGAGCGAAGAGTTTCAAAGAGCCGGCATGTCTCTCGATGACATTATAAGGAACTTTAAAGCTCGTAGGCAGATGCGTGTGCAAAAAGTTGTTGAAGCCTCTAATATGCGCATGAAATTAATGAGCCAAGAGGATATGGAAACACGGTATCATGCAATTCGAGAAAATGGTCCTCTTAATCGGCCAGGGTTTATCACGATCATGCAAAGCAACCCTTAAAGAGTTTGGATGTGGCCTCCAAAAAGCCATTTTGAACAATAAACTTCTTTTTAGCTGGGATTAAAAAAGTTTATGGATATTCTTTTCTAAATTTTGAGTCATTTGAGAAATTTAATACATTTTGATGCTTGGAATATAAATCGTGTAAAGCTTTTTCAAGTTTTTGTAAGTACCCTATACATGGACTATATTGATTCTCCCTAATCTAGAACGCAGAAGATTGTAGATATAATCTTGATGATCTTGATCATATGATAAAATCCGAGTCTTTTGTCTATAATAGAAAAGACACAAGGGAGCAATTATTCATTAAAAAATTAAAAAAGAGCAGACAGAGCATGAGAACTTGTGCAATTATAAAAAAAGAATATGCTTTATTATGATTAAGGAGGACAAGGATCTAAATGGGTGCCTGGGCTTTAGAGGATATTTCTTGGGAAAAATTTACTCCTGAGCTTGTTAATCCAGACGTTCTGAAGGTTGTTAAGGCAGCGTCTTTGGTTGAATATAATGCAACAGATTATGAAAAATATTTAAACAATATTTTTCATAATGATCCTTTAATGAAAAAAGCTGTAAAAACGTGGACAATTGAAGAAATTCAACATGGTAAAGCGCTTGCTCAATGGGCGACTTTAGCAGATCCCACTTTTGATTTTGAAGCCGCTCTTAAGGTATTTCGCGAAGGATTTCAACTTGATCTTTATGCAGATACATCAACGCGGGGGTCTTTGAGCGGTGAGCTCGTTGCGCGGTGTGTTATTGAAACAGCGACAAGTTCTTTTTATACAGCTTTAAAAGATATGGCTCAAGAACCTGTCTTAAAAGAAATATGTGCCCATATTGCAGCAGATGAATTGCGTCATTATAAATTATTTTATACCCATCTTCAAAGATATCTCGAAACAGAACACTCTTCAAAGTTAGCACGTTTAAAGGTAGCGATCGGACGCATGCTTGAAGCTGAAGATGATGAGCTTGCGATGGCCTATTATGCTGCAAATGAAGCTTCTTCTGGTCCTTACAAACGATCTTTAAATGCAGCAGCTTATTTAAAGCGTGTCTATGGCTATTATGATAAAAGTCACGTAAGACGTGGCGTTTCAATGATTTTAAAGGCATCTGGATTTCCGCCTCAAGGTCTTTTATCCCATGTTTTTTTTGGAACGATTTGGATGCTTGTTACGTTTCGAAAGAAAGCCACTTCTTTAAAAAGATAAAAGTCAATATCTTTACAGAAAGTTATTTAAGTCGGATTTAACATTTTAAAAGAAATGGATTTTTTATGCAAAAATGGGCCTCAGAGGCACCGAGTTTTTATAAAAGTTCGTTAGGAATAAGAACACGGCGGGTTCTAAATCACGCTATTCAATCTGTTTGGCCGGATTTTAGATCTCATGCTTATGAAAAAAGTATTTTTGGATATGCATGGCCTTTCTTAAGAGGAGAGAAACTCTCTCTCCCTCTTATCTTTATGCCAGCCTTTATAGAAAAAAGGGAGGATCAAAGAAAGAATAAAGAAATAGATGTTCAAATCACACTTTGTGAAGAAACATTGCTTCCTCTTCAAGACAGATCGATGGAACGAATCTTAATCATTCATTGGTTGGAATACTCTAAAAATCCTTCAAAATCTTTGCGTGAGGTATGGCGCGTTTTAAAAGAGGAGGGTCGTGTTTTGCTTATTGTTCCCAATAGAAGTAGTCTTTGGGCTCAAAAAGAATCTGCTCCTTTTGAAAACACACATTCTTTTTTTCTTTCTGAAATTGAAAGTCTTTTGAAGGAAGCGTTTTTAACGCCCCTTACACTGCAAGGGGCTCTTTATATGCCGCCAACGTCTTCTCGATTTTTGCAGTCTTTTTTTCCACTTGTGGAACGGTTTTGCCGAAAACGACTTGAGGGAGGGTTGGGATTTTTTGCTGGTGTGTGGGTTATTGAGGCATCAAAGCAAATTTATGCTCCGATTTCTGAACGAGAGTCCGCTGATCTTAAAGACATTGTGTTTAATTCAAGGATTTCTTAAGAAGAGATCTATATACATCTTCATAGGCTTTAACGCATTTTTTGAGTGTAAAGTGTTTTTGGAATCGTTTAAGGCCTTCTTTACCCATGGAGGAATAACGCTCAGGATGATGATAAAGCTCTAAAATAGCTTTTGAAAGCGCCTCAGGATCATGGGGAGGGATAAGAAGACCCGTTTTTCCTGGAATAATGGCTTCTGAATTTCCGCCAACCTTTGTGGCTATAACAGGTAATGAGAAAGACATCATTTCAAGGAGTGCATTTGAAAATCCTTCTTCATGGGAAGGCAAAATACCTATAGAAGCTTTTAAAAGATAGGGTCGTGGGTCATGGCTGTCCAAGACCCACTCAATGTTGGTCTCAATCCCAAGTTCTTTGGCCTTCTGTTGGAGAAAAGAAAAAATTCCTCTGTCTTGGCCCACAAGCGTTAGGGTCCAATTTTCACCAAGGTCTTTTTTAATGAGGTTCAATGCTTTGAAAAGATCAAGATGCCCTTTATAAGGAATAAGGTTTGCAACGACAAGCATTTTAAAAGAGGGCGTTTCTGTTTTTAAAAAAGGTTTCTCAATGCTTTCAGGAAGCCCATTATAAATGAGGTGAATACGATTTTGAGGAACATTTTCTTCTTGAATGAGCTGTTTTTCAATTGCGTTGCTATTAACAAGGATGACATCACAAAAGGAATGAAGAAAGCGTTCGAGAGATAAAATTTTATACCTTTTTTGATAAAGATTTAAGGATCTGCGACTCATCATTAAAGGACCATGGAGTTTACAAAGCTTTCCTAAAACCATCCCAATGCAATAGGCCTTTGGTAAAAAAAAGTGTGTCAGCGTTTGTCGGTCTTTCCTAAAATCACGTATTAATAATTTTAGAATTTGAAAGAAGTGATACAAAGAAGAGGGGATTAATTTTTGAGAAGAGGGGGGTGGAAGAGATAGCAGAGTGATATTTGGATGATTAAAATGATCTTTTAAAGGAAGGTCATGGGAAAGCACTAAAAGCTTAATCTTCCATCCTTTTTGAGCAAGTGCTGGCAGAACATAAGAAAGATGCCGTTCAGCGCCTCCCATGGCAAGATAGGGAGCAATAATGCGAAGAGATTTGTGAGAGCTCATAAAATCGTTTTTCTGTTATGATACGAAACGGCTCAGAAAAGCCACATTCATTATACTATTAATTAAAGAAAAAATAACAAGATATTTCTTTTAAAAGGATGGCCTTTCTAGCCTTATCCAGTTTTTATAAAGAGGCGCTCGAAAACTCTTTCCTTTAGGACAAAGATGAGAGCGCCGATTTTAAAGCGGGTTGAAGAGCTGGTATGTTACTCGGGAAATAAATTTAGCCATCATTCCATTTTTTAGCCCATGGAATTAATTTTTGCTACTAAACGTATTATCGTTTTTGAATGAAAATTAGAAAAGTCTTTCAATTTAAACTAAAACCAAGCATTCCTCAGACTCAAGTTTTGAGGAACTATGTGGGCTGCGCATGTTTTGCATATAATAAAGCCCTTGCTCTTCAAAAAGAGATCTATGAAAAAGAGCAAAGAAAATTGAGCTATTCTGAACTCGCGCATTGCCTTGTTGTTTGGAAAAAAGAAGCAGAAACCTCCTTTTTAAAAGAACCCCCTGCTCAAATTCTGTAACAAAAATTGATGGATTTAGAAAAGGCCTATGTGAATTTTTTCAAAAAAAGAGCAGAACTTCCAAAATTTAAAAAGCGCGGAAGATGAGACACATGTCGTTTCCCGGACGCAAAACAAATTACTCTCGGTCAATAGAATAAGCGTGTTCACCTGCCTAAAATTGGATGGCTGCGATTTTGGAAAAGTCGAGATGTGACCGGAACTCTTAAAAACGTCACAATCTCCTATGAGGGAGGAGATTGGTTCATCAGTTTTCAAGTGGAGCAAGAGATTGAACCTCCCGTTCATCCGTCAACATCAATGGTTGGCATAGATTTAGGAATTACCCACTTTGCAACACTCTCAAGCGGGGAACATATTCCTGCGCTTAATAGTTTAAAAAAGCATACGAGTGCTCTCAAGCGCTCACAAAAGAAACTTTCACGCAAAAAGAAAGGAAGCCAAAATT